>NZ_MIBU01000174.1:0-5829 GCF_001830725.1 Sulfuricurvum sp. RIFOXYD12_FULL_44_77 | reverse complement strand
GGAACGAATTCCTTGAAATGCCTGACGTAAGACACTCACTAAATCATTGAGTTTTCGGCTCATTTGTGCCAGTTCATCATTTCCGTCGACTTGAATTGATCCGGTAAAATCACGATTTTGTGCGACGGTTTCCATCGTTTTTTCAAGTTTGCTGATAGAAGCGGCAATGGATTTGATAATCATAAAAAATATCCCCATAACGATGAGAATACTTATAAATACAATGATTTCAGAAATATGGGCGTTATCATCGAGTGTTTGAATATTTTTCTTTTTCATCTCATCAACAAGTTCACTCTCTTCAGCCATTAGTTTGGTATAAATTTCTGCTGATTCTTTGGTAATGCTTTGTAGTTTTTTCCCATCTGCACTGGAAATGAATTCTGGATCATGAATTAAATTTTCATTTTCATTAATAATTTTTACACGCGGTTCATTGAGTGTTACCCACTCTTTGTGATCCTTTGCAATCTCTATTAAGCGATCTTTATTCTCTTGTGAGCGCGTGATACTGCTTAGCTCTTCGATACTCTTTTGTAGTTTTTGGTTGTGCTCGCTATAGCCATTAGTGAACTTTTCATCATACAAGAGTTGGAACCCTCTTAGGTCCATCATAGCACCGTTCGTATGCGTTCTGATTTCACCTAGGAGGATCATCCGTTCAGCCGTTTTTTTGGCATCGTTGTTATTTGAGTAGGCTAAGTATGCCAATGTCATATAACTGATGAAAGCAATAATAGCGAGTGTTGTCAGCTTCCCTTTAATTGTTGAAAAATTCATTATTATACATCCCTAGTGTTGCAATTTCGTTGCAATTCTATCACACATTAATATAAGAATTTTTGAAATACGCCAACGCGTCTTGAGCACTTTTTTTATGTTGGACGATAGGGGGAGGATAATCGTTCAAATGGAGAGTAAACAATGCTTCTTCATTAGAGAGAATTTTAGTAGAAACGGTTGCCAATTGCGGGAGCCATCGACGGATATAGATCCCCTCCGTATCAAATTTAGAGGTTTGGGTATAGGGATTGAAAATTCGAAAATAGGGCTGCGGATCGACTCCCGTTCCCGCGCTCCATTGCCACGAGAGGATATTGCTTGCCGCATCATAATCGTTGAGATGACGTGCAAAAAACGATTCGCCCCATTGCCACGGCAAAAGGAGATTTTTAGTAAAGAACGATGCGACAATCATCCGTACGCGATTGTGCATCTCTCCGCTCATCAATAGTTCACGTATTCCCGCATCGACGATTGGAACACCCGTGTGTCCGGCACAAAATGCTTCAAAAGCGGCTTCATCGGGAACACCGGTAAAAGGATAACGGAAGTTTCGTTCGCTTAAGTGGGGGAAATGATATAAAAGCATGGCATAAAAGTCTCGAAATATCAGCTGTCTAAAAAATGGCTCGGTATCGATCCCCCGTTTTTTTTGTAGCAGTATCCATCGCAACAGACTCCGAATCGAGAGGGTTCCGAATCGCAGATCGGTACTAAGGAAAGATGTCGCATCTAATCCCATATAATCGCGGTTTCGGGAATAATTTTCTATTTTTTCGGCAAAAAGATTCAGTTTAGCTTCGGGTGAGAGCTGTTGCATCGGTGTGAGCGGTTGAGGAATAAAACCGATTGATTCAAGGGCAATCGGTTGTGTCGAGTGGGCCGTTTCCACAATAGTGTGTAAGAAGCGATATTCAAATTCTATCCGTTGTTGTTGCACGTGCGGGTATTCAACCATATGTTCAGGTGTAAAGAGTACTTTTGCCCGATTGTAATAGGGGGTGAAAACCAGATAGGGAGTTCCGTCGCTTTTTAGGACTTCATCAGGAGAGAAGATATAGGTGTCGTGCAGGCGGTGAAAGGGGAGAAGGTGCGACACATCGAGATCACGCGCTAGTGCATAGGTATCGTAGTCTCCAGAGGCACATACTTCATCATACGTGTTGTGCGACAAAAGCCATTTAAAAATTTCCGTAGGCTTTCCATAAAACAGCGCTAAATCAAGACCCCGTTCTTGGAGAGAGGATTTGAGATGGGCAAGTGCATTAAAAATGAGGGTGATACGCCGATCATCCGCTTTGAGAGAAGCGAGAATGTCCGTATCGAAAATAAAGATAGGAAGTATGTCACCTTCCAAAGAGAGAAGGGGATTATCGTTCGTTCGAAGATCACGACGAAACCATAAAATTCGTCGCATTATTATTTTCCCGCATCAATATGAGAACGCAGTGCCAGCGTTTTGGGATAGGGATTAAGAAACGTTTGCCCGAGCAGGTAGGTCGTATTGTATTTTTGTGCGTAAAGGGAAATCGTCGAGAGGGGGACGATCAGAGGGATGATCTTATCGGCAAAATCGCTGATATGAGAGTGCAAAATCTTTTTCTCCTCTTTGGTCAGTTCACTTTTGAAAAATCCTGCCAAATGCTCTAAAACATTACGGGTTTTTTTGATGGAGCTTTTACGCGAAATAGCCGTTTTAAATCCAAGCTCATACATGGCCAAGAGAATCTCAAAGCTGAGCTTATCGCGATTGGCTACTATATTGCCGAGTTCTCGATAGAGTGTCTCATCTTTGGCTTGGAGCATAAATTTATAGGCGGTGTGAAATTGGACAAGCTCTTTTATCGTCGGGTTAGAGGCTTTGAATTGCTCATAGGCATCGTAGGCAAAAAGCTGCATTACAAAATTTTCTCTCAACCAAGCATCTTGGAGACGTCCCTCCTCTTCCATCGGGAGCAACGGGTAGCGTTCACGGCACATTGCCGCGAATACACCGTCTTCTTTCCCTTCGCAAAAGCCGTTATCGAGATAGGTTTTGGCACTATTTAAACCGCAACTGGGTGATTTGGATTTAAAAATAATGCCGCAAAGGGGTTCATTGGAGATTTTGGAGAGTTCGTTACGACTGGTTTCGAGAAGAGGTTCGGTAAGGTCAACTTGATCTTTATTGGATTGAACAAAGAGTTGATTCTTAGATCGTAAAAGCCGGATGGAAGGGCGCGGGGTACCAAAGGCTAAGTGCTCAGGACAAAAAGGGACAAACTCGGCGAAACGTCCCAGCTCATCCGTTACAAATCGATCATGCTTATGGCCGCCGTCAAAGCGGATTTTTTCACCTAATAAACACGAAGAAACAGCTATTTTCATGGAGACTCCTATTTCTGTAGTATAGGATAATTACAATTATTTAGTAGGGGATTTTTGTTTGTCTAAAATCTTTTGCTGTTCGGGCGGAAGTTTCTTTTGACTCTCTTTATACGCTTTGGAAAGTTTTTGAAGCTCGGAATCCATAGTTTTTGGAGGAGTTTTCGGGGAACTGATAGGGAGAATAAAAGCAAGAAGTATAAAAACTAAGCTAAAAATAATACCGCTGAGAAGCGCTAAAACAACTTTTAGTTTTTCGTCATTCATGCAAACCTCCGAATCTCTATCGGAGTATTATAGCTTAAAAATTATGACAGCTTACCTGAGGAGATAAGATGGTTGATCAAACCCATATTTTTCATAACACGGTTGTAGTAAGGACGATTGGTAGTCCCTCCGTTGTATCCGCTGATGGCATAAAAATGATCAAGGCGTTGATTTTGTAATAATACGAGATAGTGAGTTGCAACTTTTGCCGACAGTCGAATATCACCTAATAACCGTCCAGCCAGCTGTACATCGCTGAGGTCATTGAGCCAGCGGAGTTTTTTGACGTTTTTGGAAACATGCCGCGCGGTAGCGACTTGAATCTGCATAGGTCCTAAAGAGGCTTTTGTAAATGATTTCTTATGTTTAAAATCACCGATAACATATTTGCCCGCACTGCTTTCGGTTAAACAAATCGCACTGAGTGTATTCTCATAGGTATTGCCGTTTTTATCAGGAATCGATTTTGCGACATCACGTACGGTTTGTAATACATGGAGTTGTTTAGGGGTTATTGAATCAGCTAAAAGGGATAAAGCAAACAGTAATATCAGGGAAAGAAATCTCAAATTTACACCTCGGAATTGGAATGTGAAATTTTAGGGTACTGGAGAGGATATAACAATGGTGTAGCCTTTCTAAATGAATCAGTTAAGAAAAAGTAATAGAAAAGAGGGGTATGCTACCACACAGCGGGAAAGCAATGGTTAAGTTTCAGAGAAATAACTGGTGTATAGTGTTGTATTATGTTGTAATTATGGGTGTTAGTTTAAGTTTCAGGGTAAAAAGTTTTCTAAAAGTATCAAAAAAAAGGTTGAAAAAGTACACCATGAGTAAAAATGAAACATTTTTTGTCCGATTACTCGGACTCTTGATTTGTATGACACCATTATATGGAGAAATCACGATAGGACTCCTCACTTCGATCGAAAATAATAGTAAAGTAAATTTGCTTTATAAAAATATTCCTATTTCGTGTGAGCCGTTCGGTGTTATACCTTTGGAAAAGATGGCATTGAACGGTGTTAATCCGCAGGAGTGCCGATCGGCAATAGAATCGTATTATAGAGCTCATCCGCGTGATAAATCTTTTGCACGCGAATATTTACATATTCAACAATCGTACCATTATGAGACGATTAAGGGGGGATGTGTCCTGTATGCTAACGGAGTTGAAACCTACAGTGAAATGTTGCTACGGATGGGATTAGCGGTTATAGATCCGGCATTTGATAACGGTGAATGGAACGGAAAATTAAAACGCTCATTTCAAGGTGCCCAAATCCAAAAAAACGGATTGCACGATACACGGATTAGAGCGTTTTGTATTAAAGAAGAGAATTAGTGTTGAGGATGCTCGTCATTGGAGGTAAGATAAATCCAGTACTCTTTATGACTTTTTCCACGATCAAGAAAATAGAGTTGTAAAATAGCGACACGGTAGAGGGTAATGGCCATTTTAGCATAGGGAATCGCGAGTGAGAGGGCAAGCCACCAAGGCTGCGCACGTTCACCCTTGGAGAGCATCATCTCTTCGACCCCGATATTTTTGCTTAAATACAAACCGAATGCGATGGAAAAGACAAAATTCAATATCAATCCGAAAATCGCATAGGCAAAAAAATCAGGTGAGTCGAAATCGATCATAGCTCATTACTCTTTATAGTTTTTAATAGCGTCTTCAAGGATTTTAGCAGCGGATGCTTTATTTTCAAACCCTTTTACTTTTACCCATTTGTTAGGCTCTAACATTTTATATGTTTCGAAGAAGTTTTTAATTTTAGCCAACGTATGTTTTGGAATATCCTCAAGATCTTGGATCTCTTCGAAGGTAGGATCAATTTTTGAAGTCGGAACGGCGAGGAGTTTTTCATCGATACCGCTTTCGTCTTCCATAATAAGAACACCGACAAGGCGACAGTTCGTTACACACCCCTCAACCATAGGATACTCGGTCAAGATCAAGATATCAGCCGGATCACCGTCTTGAGAAAGGGTTTTATTGACAAAGCCATAGTTTGCCGGATAGTACATAGCAGAGTGCATAACACGGTCAAGTACAAGTGCGCCGCTCTCTTTTTCAACTTCATATTTGATGTTTGATCCACATGCAATCTCAATAATTGCTTTGACTTTATCCGGATTTTCGCCGTAACCGATTTTGCTTAGATCCATAAGGCACCTCTGTGTATAAAATAATGAGGCGAATTGTAACGAAAGAAACTAAAAGGTTCATTGAAACAGGGCTTAGTAAATCTTTTTTAATGAAGTTTGTACTAGAATCACGCATCGTGTAAGGATCGTGCGCGTAAATACAAGTAGGGAATAGGTAAATGGCAAAAAAATACATCGATGTGATGGACACTACGTTCCGTGACGGCTTTCAGTCTGTATTCGGCGGGCGTGTGTTGATGG
>NZ_MIBU01000173.1:0-6616 GCF_001830725.1 Sulfuricurvum sp. RIFOXYD12_FULL_44_77 | reverse complement strand
CCGCCGTAATTCCGATAAAAATACCTCAGCAAAAACCGCCCTCTCCCTCGCGCAGATCGGAGAGTTTTCGTTTGCTATTTTTGCTTTGGCGGGGGCAGAAAAACTGATCAGCGAAGAGATGGCAAGCTTTTTGATTTTGGTGAGTGTTATCTCGATGATCCTCACCCCGTTTATTATCGGGAACATCTATAAACTCTCCTCCTATTTTGAAAAAGAGTTTTACGAATCGGACGTCATTACCCCTATCGAGCGCAAAGACCATATTATCGTTGCAGGGTTTGCAATGCTGGGGAAAATTGTCGCCGCATCACTGCAATCCAAGGGTGCCAACTTCATTATCATCTCCGACAACCTCAAACACGTTTTACATGCCAGAAAGCTGGGATATATGGCCTACTTCGGCCACTTAAACAAACTCCCCGTTTTGGAATCGCTGAGGGTGAAAGAGGCTCAGGCGATTATCATCACGATGAGCAGCGAACAAAACCGTCGACTTATCAGTGAAGCGGTACTGGGGTATAACAAAGAGGCCAATGTTATCGTCAAAATCGACAGCGTTGATGAGCGAAAAAGTATGAGGGATTTACCGGAGTTGAAATTCGTTGATGCCAGTTTTGAAGTAGCGGATTTGCTGGTACAACGTGCTATTAAAAAATAGTTAGCAAAGGATTGAAAACTTATTATCATTGATTAACCTTTTTTGCGGTAAAATTGGGGGATTTTTTACCCAAGGTGTCCCAAAATATGATAGATGTTGTTCAAATTCAAAAAATTTTACCCCACAGATTCCCTTTTTTACTGGTCGACCGTGTTACTTCTCTTACCCCGAATGAGTCCCTTATCGGATTCAAAAATGTTACGATCGGCGAACAGATTTTCGAAGGACATTTTCCGGGTCACCCGATCTATCCTGGTGTTATGATCTTAGAGGGTATGGCCCAAGCCGGCGGAATCCTCGCTTTCCAAAGTATGGATATGACCGAAGAAGAAGCGGCGCACAAAGTGGTTTACTTTATGAGTATCGACGGTGCAAAATTTCGCGCCCCCGTCCGTCCGGGAGATCGTTTGGAATACCGAATGAACGTCGTTAAACACAAAGGATCGATTTGGGTGTTAGAGGGGAAAGCTTACGTTGACGATGCACTTGTCAGTGAAGCGGAACTCAAAGCAATGATCGTAGACAAGTAGGTCGTATGAGCTTGATTTCACCACACGCTATTATCGAAGAGGGTGCAGTTATCGGCGAGAATGTCGAAATCGGCCCGTTTTGTTTTATCTCGGGCAAAGCCAAAATCGGGCGGGGAACTAAAATTGCCGCAAGTGCCTGCATCTACGGCAACACCACTATCGGCGAATACAACGAAATTTTTTCACACGCCGTATTGGGTTCCGTTCCGCAGGATTTAAAATATGCCGGAGAAGAGGTCGAACTCATCATCGGTGATCGAAATAAAATTCGGGAGTTCACCCTTTTCAATCCGGGAACAGCAGGGGGCGGTGGCAAAACCGTTGTCGGAAACGACAATCTTTTTATGGGATACGTTCACCTCGGCCATGACGTTATAATTGGAGATCACTGTATCCTTGCCAATGCCGCGACTTTGGCGGGGCATGTCGAGATGGGGAACTACGCCGTTATCGGCGGTATGACCCCCGTACATCAATTTGTCAAAATCGGTGATTACGCTATGATCGCAGGGGCATCCGCCCTCTCTCAAGACGTACCTCCGTATTGTTTGGCAGAGGGAAATCGTGCGGTTCTTCGCGGCCTTAATCTCAACGGATTGCGCCGTCACGTCGAACGTGCCGATATTGATGCACTTCGTTCAGCCTACCGTGAATTATTTGAATCGGGCAAACCTCTCCAAGAGCAAGCGGGTATTTTGCTCCAAGAGGCAACGAGTGAACTCGTTAAAAATCTTTGTACTTTTGTTGTCAATACCAAACGGGGTATCCCCTATGAAAGGAATCAATCATGATTCATCGCCATTGCAGTTTCTGTGACGCGGCAGAGAGCGATCACAACCCGCTTATTGCCGGCACGAATGTCTATATTTGTAAAAACTGTGTCTTTTCAGCCTATAAGATCATGTTTGGTGATACGGAGGGGGAAAATACAACTACCCATGAGCACAAAAGCACCGAGCTTTTAACGCCAAAAGAGCTCAATACCTTTTTAGGGCAATACATTATCGGACAACAGCGGGCGCGTAAGCTCCTCTCTGTCGCAGTTTATAATCACTACAAACGTATTTTCAAACATACCCTTGTGGAAGATGAAACCGAAATTGCCAAATCGAACGTCCTCCTCATCGGACCGACCGGAAGCGGTAAAACCTTGATGGCACAAACGATTGCCCGTGTCCTTAACGTCCCAATCGCCATTGCCGATGCGACCAGCCTCACCGAAGCGGGCTACGTCGGAGAAGATGTCGAAAACATCCTCACCAAACTCCTCCAAGCGGCGGACGGTGATGTTGAGCGGGCACAACAGGGGATTGTCTTTATCGACGAGATCGATAAAATTTCCCGCATGAGCGAAAACCGCTCTATCACCCGTGACGTTTCGGGTGAGGGGGTGCAGCAAGCACTCCTTAAAATTATCGAAGGTGCCGTGGTCAACATCCCTCCTAAGGGGGGTCGTAAACACCCGAATCAAGACTTCATCCAAATCGATACTTCCGGTATCCTTTTCATCTGCGGCGGTGCGTTTGACGGCCTCGGACAGATTTTAGAGCGGAAAAAGGGAGCCAATGTTATGGGCTTCGGACACGATAAACGAAGCACTACCGACATCGATGACAGTTTCGAAAATGTCGAGCCGGATGATTTGGTCAGCTATGGTCTTATTCCTGAGCTTATCGGACGTTTACCGATTATTGCGTCACTCAATAAAATCACCGAAGAGGAGATGGTTCGTATCTTGACCGAACCGAAAAACTCTTTGGTGAAACAATACACCAAACTTTTTGCCATTGATGATGTCGAGCTGACATTTGACAATGAGGCGCTAAATGCGATCGCAGCCAAAGCATTGGCTCGAAAAACGGGAGCACGCGGACTTCGTGCCATTATGGAAGAGACGATGGGAGATACAATGTATGAACTCCCGGAGTACAGCGGTTATGAAGTACTCATTACCAAAGAGGTAGTCGAGGAAAAAGTTTCCCCTGTATATATCAAAAAATCAACTCAAAAAAGTGCATAGGAGAGTCAATGCTATTTAATAAACTTATCGGAATGTTCTCAAACGATCTCTCTATCGATTTAGGGACAGCAAATACCCTTGTTATTTCAAAAGGGAGAGGGATAATCATCAATGAACCTTCCGTTGTTGCGGTTAAAACTGAAAAATACGGTCAACAACGTGTCCTCGCGGTAGGGCGTGAAGCCAAAGAGATGGTGGGCAAAACTCCGGGGAACATCAAAGCGATTCGTCCGATGAGAGACGGCGTTATCGCTGATTTCGATATGACTGAGAAAATGATCCGTAAATTTATCGAAAAAGCGCACGGCCGTACGTCACTTATCAGCCCTCGTATCATTATTTGTATCCCGTACGGATTGACACAGGTTGAGCGTAAAGCGGTACGTGAATCGGCTATGAGTGCGGGAGCACGCGAAGTGTACCTGATCGATGAGCCGATGGCGGCAGCAATCGGTGCGGGGATCGATATCCGTGAACCGAAAGGGAACATCATCGTCGATATCGGAGGGGGTACCACTGAAATCGGTGTTATCTCACTCGGAGGACTTGTTCTTTGCCGATCTATCCGTGTTGCAGGGGACAAAATCGACCGTGCTATTATGGATTACATCAAACGCAAATACAATCTCTTGATCGGTGAGCGTATCGCGGAAGATATCAAAATCAATATCGGTACTGCTATGCCTCTTGCTCAAGAGCTTAAAATGATCATTAACGGACGCGACCAAGTTGAGGGTCTTCTTACGTCAATCGAACTCTCCAGCGAAGATGCACGTGAAGCGATGCGTGAGCCGCTTAAAGAGATTCTAGAAGCACTCCGTGACGTCCTTGAAAATATGCCGCCGGATTTGGCAGGGGACATCGTCAATAACGGTGTTATCCTCACGGGTGGCGGGGCACTCATTCGCCAACTCGATAAATACCTCTCAGAAATTATCAAAATTCCGGTGTATGTAGCCGATGAGCCCCTTTTGTGTGTTGCACGCGGAACCGGACGCGCATTGGAAGAGATCGATCAACTCCACGAACTCTTCGATAATGAATAAACAAGCGTTAACCGTTGCTGTACTCCTTACCGTTTTGGTAGGGGGAGTACTCTATTTTACTAATTTTTTACAATCCCCCATACTACGATTAACTCTTGCGATCAAATCATCGTATTTGGATAGTGTTGAGAGTGTTCAGCACGCGGTTGATGAACACTTTAATCAGCAAAGAACTATTATCGATCTCCGTCAAAAAAACCGTTTTTACGAACAAGAGCTGCTCAATCTGCATCAAGTCGCCGATGAATATCAAAAACTTCTTCAAGAGCACAACAGCACCTTCCGTATCATCCCTGATTCCAGTTTGGTTCGAACCCTCTCTTATGTCCGTTTCGGAGATCCTCACCGTGTATGGATTGAGATGGAGAAATTTGATCCGAAACGGGTTTACGGGCTCCTCTATCGCGGATATGCGGCAGGAATTGTTGTTTCCAAAAACAAACGTCCTATCGCCCTCTTAAACGGCGATGTCAAAAGCTCGTATGCCGTTAACATCGGAGTTACCATGGCTCCTGGAATTGTTCGGGGAAATAATTCACGCCGTTTGATCGTTGAATTTATTCCGACTTGGATTCCTATAAAAGTAGGAGATGAAGTACTCACTTCAGGACTTGACCGTATCTTTATGGCAGGGCTGAAAGTGGGAAAAGTGATCTCCATCACACGAGCCAGCGGTTATCAAAGTGCCGTCATCGAACCTTACTTTTACGGTAAAAATCCTGCCTATTTTCACGTTATTACCAAGGTGAGATGAAGGTTGTAATCGGATTTTAAGTGCTTCTCGTCTATAATAATAAAATTTTTATGACGAGGGGTCTCAATGCCAAAACGCGACGACATCAAAACGATATTACTCATCGGATCAGGCCCGATCGTCATCGGTCAAGCCTGTGAATTTGACTATTCAGGGACACAAGCGGTCAAGACGCTCAAAGAGCTTGGCTACCGCGTAGTTTTGATCAACTCGAATCCGGCAACGATTATGACCGACCCTGAATTTGCCGATCGTACCTACATCGAACCTATCAAACCCGAAATAATCGCTGAAATTATCAAAAAAGAGAAAGTTGACGCCATACTTCCTACAATGGGGGGGCAAACAGCGCTTAACGCCGCTATGAAAATGCATGAGATGGGGATGTTGGAGGGGATCGAATTCCTCGGTGCTAATCCAAGTGCCATCAAAAAAGGGGAAGACCGCCAAGCGTTCAAAGAGTGTATGGTGAAAATCGGGATGGACTTGCCGATCTCTCGTTACGCCTACAACATGGAAGAGGCAATGGCGGCTGCCGAAGCGATCGGTTTTCCGATCATCATCCGCGCGTCGTATACCCTCGCAGGGGGCGGAAGCGGTGTCGCATACAACATCGATGAATTCAAAATGCTCGCTCAGCGCGGACTCGATGAATCTCCGATTACCGAAATTCTGATCGAAGAGTCACTCCTTGGATGGAAAGAGTACGAGATGGAGGTTATCCGTGACCGTAACGATAACTGTATTATCGTCTGCTCTATTGAAAACTTCGACCCGATGGGTGTCCATACGGGTGATTCGATCACTGTGGCTCCGGCATTAACGCTTACCGATAAAGAGTACCAACGTATGCGTGATGCGTCGTTTGCTATTTTACGTGAAATCGGTGTCGATACGGGGGGATCAAACGTACAATTCTCCGTCAACCCTGAAACAGGTCGTATGATCGTTATCGAGATGAATCCTCGCGTGTCCCGTTCATCCGCCCTTGCCTCCAAAGCAACCGGATACCCGATTGCTAAAGTGGCAACCCTCCTCGCGGTAGGCTTTACCCTCGATGAGATCACCAACGACATCACCGGAACCCCTGCAGCGTTTGAACCGGTTATCGACTATATCGTGACCAAAGTTCCACGCTTTACGTTTGAAAAATTCCCTGAAGCCGAATCGACCCTCACCACCAGTATGAAATCGGTCGGTGAAGCGATGGCGATCGGCCGTACGTTTAAAGAGTCGGTTCAAAAAGCCCTCTGCTCTCTTGAGACAGGACTTAGCGGTTTCGATCCGATCGACGGCGATCTCGAATTTGTGAAACACGAAATCCGTCGCCCGAATGCGGAGCGTATCCTCTACGTAGGGCAAGGGTTCCGTATGGGACTATCCAAAGAAGAAGTATTTGATCTCTCAAAAATCGATCCATGGTTCTTGACCCAAATTGAAGAGATTATTGCCCAAGAAAAATTAATCACAACGTCAATCCTCACCGATGAGCCACAACTTCGCCGTCTTAAAACGGAAGGGTTCTCCGATAAAAATATTGCACGTCTTATCACCTTAAACGGCGGAAGTGCAAAAGAGAATGATGTCTACGAAGCACGTAAAGCACTT
>NZ_MIBU01000172.1:0-9770 GCF_001830725.1 Sulfuricurvum sp. RIFOXYD12_FULL_44_77 | reverse complement strand
ATCTCGGTATCACTCCGTGTCAATCCCGAATACTCATCCTCACCTGTCGACCTCTACAACCCGTGCGGACTCTACAGCCGTTTGGGGACGACTTTAGCCAATTTCGATGATTCGATTGTCTCAAAACTTGACGGATTTAATTTTCATGCGTTATGCGAGCAAAACGTTGATGCGTTGGAAGGGGTACTCGAAGCGTTTGAAGCGAAATTCGGCTCTTATATCGACGGAATGAAATACGTCAATTTCGGAGGAGGGCATCATATTACCCGCGTCGATTATGATGTGGATCGTTTGATTGAGGTAATACGTGCCTTCAAAGCACGTCATAACAATATCACCGTCTATCTCGAACCGGGTGAAGCGATCGGATGGCAGACGGGGCCGTTGGTCGCATCGGTACTCGATATCGTCCATAACGGGATGGATATCGCGATTCTCGATACCTCTGCCGAGGCGCATATGCCCGATACACTGGCGATGCCGTACCGTGCGATGATTCGCGGCTCAGGAGAAGCGGGAGAGAAGGCGTATACGTACCGTTTCGGCGGTAACACGTGTCTCGCAGGGGATATTATGGGGGATTATTCGTTTGATGAACCGCTCAAAGTAGGGGATAAGATTATTTTCGAAGATCAGATTCATTATACGTTTGTAAAAAATACGACGTTTAACGGGATCAAACTCCCATCACTCGCGATCTGGACGAAAGAAGGGGAACTTAAAATCGTTCATGAATTCGGCTACGAGGATTATCGCAACCGTCTCTCTTAGCGTTTGGTTAAGACGGTTGCTAAGGCTTCAGCAACGTTTTCATAGGTTTCTAAAATAGTAGCCATTTGCTCAAGATAGGTTTGCATCGCTTTTTTCTCATAATCGAGCTTTCGTTGGCGTCGTGTCAGTTCGCTGATTTTATTGGCAATTTTGTTTTTACTGAGCTCAAGCTGATTGAGGGTCTTTTTCTTCAACTCAAACAGCTCGGTTTGATGGTAATTGAGTCGATTGATTTGTGATTTCAAAGAGACGGTCTCTTCGGGAGTTGAGCCTGTTTTATTTTTGAGTCGTAGAATCGCCGCATCGTTTTCAGAGATAGTCTCTTGAAAATCAGTGACTTTATCTGTGATGATATCTTTATTGTTCTTTTCTACGGTTAGCTCATTTTGAGCATCATTAAACTCTTTTTCGGCAATGAGTATGGCCTCTTTTTGGGATGCAATTTTCAGCTTTACCTGTTTGTATTGCATCATAATGGAGACAACGGCACTGAAATTCCATTTTTGTTGTTTAGAATCGACAATAGCGTGCTTTTGGATTTTGTTGCCGTTGGCATCAATGACAATTTCATCGGAAAAATATTTGATAAATGCTTCTGCATTTTTATCCCGATTTTCAATAAATTGTAAAAGATTTTTGGCCGTATAGAGAAAGATACGGTGAAAATGTTCTCGCAATACGTATCCCGTGAACCCTTCGATTTTATTTCTATCCTCTTTTTTTAGTACCTCGAGCAAAAGAATTTCGATCATGGAGCGAAATACCGGGATAAATGTTCGTGTGAAGGTGGCATTGTCAATCACACTAAAATTGAGTTTCTCTGCTATAACCTCACCTAAAATAGGCTCGATATGTTCCCAAGCACCTTGCGGGAAGTAGGTCTGATACATCGCTTCCATATCTTCCACCGATTCGCCGCCGAATCGTTTGTCTACCCCTTCCGCAAATTTTTTAGGGGGAGTGTAATGGCGAATCGTAATACGTCCCCGTAAAAAAAAGATAATATCGCGAACGTCGAGATTAAAAATTTGCTCAACCTGCCGCCTTGTCATTTGACGTGCATTATCGAGATCCTCATCAAATTTGAGGAAATTTTCCAAAATCGGCTTTCGTATCTCTTCGGGAATGGAGACAAGATACGGAAGAGGCGAAAAATCGGCTTTACGCTCAAAAATATCGATTAATAAGACATTGTTTTTATGGAGCATCCGATCATACGCTTCGGGTTTTGACGGGTCAATGAACTGTTTTTTAAGGGCGAAAGATTCTAAGGTAACCTGTACTTCAATCTCTTGAAAGCTTTTAGCAAAATATTTGATGAGGGCTTTTCGAATGGCCCCTTTTTTATCATCGAAGAGGGTTTCGTTATTAGAGATTGAGAGTTTTTCAAGAAGTGTCCGATATTGTTCGGTTGTAAAGTCAAGCGCATAAATATGTCTCGGTAAACTTTCATCCAAAATGGTGACAACGTCTAAAATAATACGGGGATTCAAAATTCATCTCCCTTGGGAGAAATCAATTTTACTGCGGCTGTAACGGCATTGATATAACTTAACACCGACGCTTTATTTTGGTAAGCAATGTCAAATGCGGTTCCATGATCGACAGAGGTACGAATAATCGGCAGACCCAAAGAGACGTTGATCCCCTCATCAAAATAGAGGGCTTTGAGTGGAGCAAGCCCTTGATCGTGATACATTGCCGCAATCATCGAGTAGCGTTCCCGAAAACGGGGGGTAAATGCAATATCAGGGACGATAGGGCCGATAAAAACCTCTCTCCCTAGTTCTTTATTGGCATGCTCTATAGCGGCTTCTATAAAACGCTCTTCATCTCCCAACACCCCATGATCCCCTGCGTGGGGGTTTAGACCCAGTACTGCAATCGGCTCATGGGAGGTGGCATGATAGAGTTGGAGAAAAAAGGTGAGCAGTTTATCCGTTTGGATATGAGAAGCCACTTCACGCAACGGAATATGCTCCGTATAGAGGGGAACATAGAGTTTGTCGCATCCGAGCATCATTATCGCGTCACTTTTGAGAATATCGCGCAGTGCATCCGTATGTCCCACATAATCGATTCCCGCCATCATCCATGCCTCTTTATGGATGGGGAGAGTGACGATCGCATCGACATGGTTTGCTTTGGCAAGCTCTACCGCTGCGATAAAGGAGTCATAGCTGTAGCGTCCGCTGGAAGCGGATATTTTTCCCGCTTCGATCGTAAATTCTCCGGAGACTTTAAACATATGAAAATCGTTCGGGATTTGCTTATGCAGTAAAGCAGCCGCTTGATGTGCCATTGTGTAATTAATGCAGTAAAGCGGTTCACACAGCTGCTTAATTTTATCGTGGGCTTTGAGTGCGATTTCAAATCCTACACCGTTAAGGTCACCGACACTGATGGCGAGTCGTTTTAGCGCTGACATAATGCTTTCATATCCGATACGGCAGTAGCTAATCCAGTGAAAACCGAGCGGGCAATGATACTTTGACCGATGTTGAGTTCTTCGATGGTATCGATGTTGACGATAGGGCTAATATTTTGATAATTCAAACCATGCCCTGCTGCAACTTTGAGTCCGAGAGAACGGGCATAATTGGCCGCATCGACAAGTGCACCGTACGCATTTTCCAGAAGATTATCCAAATCACGGCGAGGGAGATTTAAAGACTTTATAGCGTGATGGGTATGGGGAAGGGCACTGTGACGCATAGCATAGAGGTTAGCATAGCTTCCGGTATGCAGTTCAACCCATTGCACCCCAAGACGCTCCGAGGCTTCTATCGCTTCGCGAGTAGGATCGATGAAGAGGGAAACTTCTATTTCGTGCTCATTCAATTTAGTAATCGCATTTAATATGGATTGGTAATTCCCTGTAACATCTAGCCCCCCTTCGGTGGTCACTTCTTCCCTTTTTTCAGGGACAAGTGTTGCACGATGAGGACGCAGAGCACAGACAATGTCGATAATGGAAGGCTCAATCGCACACTCTAAATTAACAGGAAGAGGGGAGGCGGCAACGATACGGCGAGCATCTTCATCGTGGATGTGGCGGCGATCTTCCCGCAAGTGGATTGTGATTTGATCGGCACCGCTTTGGGCACAGATCGCGAGTGCCATAAGGGGATCGGGATCGTTGATCTTTCGAGCTTCTCGCAAGACCGCGATATGATCGATATTGACTCCAAGGGTCATTTTAGCTTTGGCGACGTGCATAAAAGTCCTTTTTGAATTCTACAAATTTCCCCGCAAGGATCGCTTCACGTGCTTGGCGGACCAGCCAGAGATAATAGTGGAGGTTATGGAGTGATGCGAGACGAAAATAGGTAAGTTCTCGTGAACGGAATAAATGGTTCAGATAAGCACGGCTATAGCGACGGCATGTGTAGCATGTACACGCAGGATCGATCGGTTCCGAGTCAAATTTATAGCGTGAGCCTTTGATGTTCACTTTTCCAAACGTCGTAAACAATGTTCCGTTACGAGCATTACGAGTCGGCATAACGCAGTCGAACATATCGACGCCCCGTTCGATGTTCTCGACCAAATCTTCAGGTGTACCGACCCCCATCAAATAGCGGGGTTTGTCGCTCGGCATGAGCGGTGTCGTGTGTTCGACCGTATCGTACATCAGATTGTTTGCTTCTCCGACAGAGAGTCCTCCGATGGCGAATCCGTCATAATCCATCGCGCACAGCTCTTGGGCCGATTGGGTACGGAAATTAAAGTCCGTCCCCCCTTGGATGATCGCAAAAATGTTTTGGTTTATACCGATCCCTTTGGTTTGGTTATTGCGATGGTAATCGATCGACTGTTGCGCCCACTGGGTAGTTCTTTGAATCGAGGTCTTAATACGCTCTTGCGTAGCGGGCAGCGCCACGAGATCATCGAGGATCATCATAATGTCGCTGTTCAGATTGTTTTGGATATCGATCACTTTTTCAGGGGTGAAAAAGTGTTTGCTACCGTCGATGTGGCTGCGAAATTCGATCCCCCTCTCTGTCGGCTTGGAGATGTCGCTGAGGCTAAATGCCTGAAACCCGCCGCTATCGGTCAAAAAGCTCTTAGGATAGGTAGTAAATTCGTGCAATCCCCCAAGCTTTGCGATGGTTTCATCACCGGGACGCAAATAGGTGTGATAGGTATTGGCGAGGATGATTTGGGTATCCAGAAGCTCTGTCATATCGGCCATATCGAGTGATTTGACGCTTCCCACGGTTCCCACGGGCATAAAAATAGGGGTTTGTATCGTTGAATGAGCCGTGGTAATGGTGCACGCTCTGGCATTGCCGCACGTAGCATCGACATGAAATTGCATAAATGACCTTGCTTAATTGTTTTTGCTATTTTAGCGCATATAAGCGGGTTTGTCATCAATATACGTGATCGAAATGTATAAATTTTAGGTGGTTTTGTCGATCGAGATATGGAGTAGGGCACAAACGGTATCGAAAAGCTTATTGGTGAAATCCAGTACCTGTTTAATTTCTTCTCTTGGAGGAAGACGTCTGTGTGGTGTCGGGTACGACTCTTTGATGTGGTACGTCGTGATTAATCTGAGCATATCTTTTTCATTTTCATTAAAATCAATCGTATTCATGATGTGACTGTGTAATTCTATAAGATTATGGGTTTTGAGGATTTGCTTGTTTTCATACGCTAAAAATGCTTTTAGCATGATCTCAACAGCATAATGCAGATCAATCGCAATGACATCCGTGTAATGTTCGACCTTGTACAAAACCTGAGCTGAACTCAGATGATGCCACGCTTTGGTGAGCCACTCGTTAGCCGACGTTTCGTTCATAGAGGACTTTCCCGTTTTGGAGGATATCTACCTTATAAAAGTAATCTTCTCTTTGATCGATAAAATTGGCAGGGGCAGAAAGCAGATCAAATCCGATCTTGTATTTGTAAATCAGATCAGTGATGTTTTTCATGGCGAGGGCTTCGAAATTGCTATCATCGGTATCTTTCACTAAAAACAGATCGATATCGCTCTCTTCGGTAGGGTTTCCGTATGCGTAAGAGCCAAACAGGATAATTTTATCGGGATCGAGAGTTTTGAGACGTTCTACGATTTCGTGTTTGACTACTTCGATGTCTATCATCTGATCCCTCCTTTTTTGTAATTTAAATAATTATACATTAAAATGGGTAAAGGTGTCAGAATACATCAGATGTATATTTTAGCCAAGAGATTCTGTTGGAATAGAGAAAGGTTTAGATTAGATACTTGAAAATATGATTGTATGAATTTTATGATGTTAAGCCTTACTTGCAGATGGTTTTATAAGTGCATCAACTGCAATAACTTCAGGTAAATATTTTGCATTTTTAAGTGAATTATTTTTGTATTTTATTAAGTCTTCAATTTTTTTCTCAGCACTTATAGCACTTGTTCCAACCAGTAGAATTAGTAAAATGCTTTCTTTGGTATCTTCAGATTTTTCATAAATTTTTATTTGAGTTTCTAAGCAGTGTGTCAATGTAGTGATTTGTGCAGATGAAAGTTTTAATTCTACAAGTACTTTTTCTTTTCCTTTACTAAATTTGAAATCTACAGGACCTCGACCTCCATTTGATTCTGGAGAAATGTCCAAATTATTTGCATTACAATATGATGACGCAAATAATTGAAATGCTTGTTGAGATGCTCGTTCATGTTTGATATGTTTATTGTCATCATAGAAAAGTTTATAAGCATTTGTATTTTCGACTAAATCTTGAAATTTATTACAGATCATTTTGACTATGTCATATATTGGTTGATCTTGTTGTAATATCAAAGGATGATGTATTACTATATTTTTAACAAGGTCAATCCATTTAAAATCGTTAGAAGGATCACTGATAAAATCATATGCTTCTTCATTAGTCTTTTTATAAAGCTCAATTACTTTATCTACTAAAAATTTATTTTTAGTGAATATGACTTCTTTCTCTTTTTTATTTACCTCTGAATGCTTGTATGCTTCCCCAAATGTTGAATTAAATAAATCTCTAGCTTCCGTACTTTCATCAACTAACTCACAATATAATTCATCCCAAATTGGTAGTTTACTTAATAATGATGTTGGTAAAAAATATAATGGACTATTATTGTCGAAATGATTAAATGGGACTAGATGGTTTTTGTAAAGCTTAACAGATAGTTTTAATTCTTTGGCAATGTATTGTGTATACTTTAAAATATCATCTTCGATTATTTTAATAATCATGTCACTAATTCTATCAACACTAATTTGCTCTTTAAAGACACCTAAAATTTCAAAAAGTTCTGGCTCGACTTTGTCTTGCTTTATCAATTTATATGCTGTCAATACAATTGATTCGGCTAAGCCTGTTCCAATGCCTCGACCCTTTTTACCTGCTTCCGAGTAACCTAATCCTATGTACCCATTTTCCTTCGATTTTATTGCATCTATTGCACTTTTATAGTAATAATCTTTTTTATCAGGGATTTGAATTTTTTCTACTGTGGAAATTATTAAAGCAAATCTCTTCTGTATTTTTTGATAGCTTGATTCAAAAAATGTATTATCTGTATTTTTTATAAGTTTTGGATTTAAATAGTATTCAGAATCATGTAAGATAAAACCATTAAATATACCTAACTTTTCAAAAATTGTTTTATCGATACCAAAATATTCACTATATCTTAATTCCATATTTTTCCCTTACATAAGTAATGATTTTTAAACTTCCACCATTCTTTGCAAATATTTTATTGATTTATATCAAAAAAAATTATTTCTAAACAATAATCCTTTTTTACTTAAAGAATGGAATAATTCATCTCTGTTGAGCAACACAGTTGCGGAAGACTTGATCATAGAATCTTAGCTATAATACCGAAAACAATTATGCAGGAATATCTATGAGCATTGAACACTCACAAGCAGCCTTTGAAAAAGCCCAAAATCTTATCCCCGGTGGTGTAAACTCCCCCGTCCGTGCCTTTAAAAGTGTCGGCGGAATTCCCCGTTTTATCGCACGGGGCGAGGGCGGTTATTTGATCGATATCGATGAGAACCGTTACGTCGATTATGTTCAGAGCTGGGGGCCGTTGATCTTCGGGCACCGTGATGAGTCTATCGAAAATGCGGTGATCGAAGCAGTCAAACACGGTCTTAGTTTCGGTGCGCCAACCGAAGCGGAATCGGAGCTTGCGGAGTTGATTATCTCTATCTATGATTCTATCGAGAAAATCCGTTTTGTCAGTAGCGGAACCGAAGCGGTAATGAGCGCTATCCGTTTGGCTCGCGGCTTTACGGGGCGTGATGACATCGTCAAATTTACGGGATGCTACCACGGACACAGTGACGCACTTCTCGTTCAAGCGGGTTCGGGTGCGGCTACATTCGGAACTCCTAGCTCTCCGGGTGTACCTGCCGATTTTACGAAACATACGCTGTTGGCGGAATACAACAATATCGAGAGTGTCAAAGCATGTTTCCAAGATAGTCCGGGGATCGCGTGTGTGATCATCGAGCCGATTGCAGGAAATATGGGACTCGTTCCCGCGACCAAAGATTTTCTTGCACAACTGCGTGCTGTGTGTGACGAATACGGCGCATTGCTAATTTTCGACGAAGTAATGAGTGGTTTTCGTGCCTGTTTGCACGGAGCGGAGAGCATTACGGGGACCAAACCCGACCTTGTAACCTTGGGTAAAGTGATCGGCGGCGGTATGCCGGTCGGTGCTTTCGGCGGTCGTCGTGAGATTATGGCACACCTCTCTCCTGAGGGGGGAGTCTATCAAGCGGGAACTCTCAGCGGGAATCCTGTAGCGATGGCTGCTGGATTGGCTTCGATCCATAAACTCAAAACCAATGCACGTGTATTTAGTGTCCTAGAAGCACGTGCTGTACGCCTGATGAGAGGTTTTGCGGAAGCGGCAGAAAAACATAATATCGGATTACAAACCGATGTTCGCGGTTCGATGTTCGGATTTTTCTTCTCCAATGATTCAGTCGGTAATTTTGCGGAAGCGTTGAAAAGTGA
The DNA here is from genome assembly GCF_001830725.1 of Sulfuricurvum sp. RIFOXYD12_FULL_44_77. Lineage (NCBI taxonomy): Bacteria > Pseudomonadati > Campylobacterota > Epsilonproteobacteria > Campylobacterales > Sulfurimonadaceae > Sulfuricurvum > Sulfuricurvum sp. RIFOXYD12_FULL_44_77. Next base: position 989 of record NZ_MIBU01000172.1, on the reverse strand, counting down.
TACGGCACGCTTTGCCCGTTTTCATGCGGCAATGTTGGATGCGGGATTCTATTTCGCCTGTTCACAGTTTGAGACAGGCTTTATCTCGACCGCTACGACCGATGCGATGATCGAAGAGACCATTGCTGCGGCGGATAAAATTTTTGGAGAGATACAATGAGTGCAGAAGAGGAAAAACCGAGACTAAAACCCATCATCGAGGGGGCTGAAACTCTTTCTCTCGGCATTTCGATGGTGGTTGCAATTCTGATCGGTGTCGCTATCGGATTGGGGCTTAAAAAACTGACAGGAATCACGTGGCTGCTGTGGATCGGTGTTGCTATCGGTATTTTAGCGGCAATTTTAAATGTCTACAAAGCCTACAGTAAGCAATACAAAGAGTTCGAAAAGTTAGCGAAAGACCCACGTTATAACATGGGCAAATCACAAAAAGATGACGATGATGAGGATGAAGATTGATGATCAGCAGTTTTCTAGTTGCGATGCTCTCGTCGATGCTTATCGTTACGGGATCACTCTATTCGTATCGAAACATGATTCAAAGCCGTGTTGAAAACAGCGAAATTGATGATTTCAAAGATGTAATTGATGAGATGGATGATCCGTATGATTTGTACGAAGAGGAACGTGAGTCAGAGATCACAGATATCAAGCAGATGATAAAAGAGGAAAAAGCGCGTCAAAAGAGCAATATTATCGAAAATACGACCAAAAATGCATCGGCTATGGTCTCGCTCTATCGCTTACTACCGTATGCTTTTTTGATACTCGGATTTATTGGACTGGAAAACAGCCATTCCCTAGAGATCTTGCCTTATTTAGTAGGGCTTGCAGTGGGAATGCCGATGGGGTATCTAATCGCCAAGAAATTGTTTATTTCACAATCTTAAGATATTGAATGTATTAACTGTGTGTTAACTCAAATAGATTTACAATGCGTATGTTATATTTATTAAAAAAAGTGATAAAAGGGGTTAACATGCAGATTT
>NZ_MIBU01000171.1:0-5128 GCF_001830725.1 Sulfuricurvum sp. RIFOXYD12_FULL_44_77 | reverse complement strand
CGATAATGAGGTCGGTATCGATGTCTTTACCGAAATTCCAAACTTTACCTTCAATTTTCTGCATCGAAAAATCCTAATAGTTACGTAAAATTAAGTGGATTATAGCAAAGATGTGTTGAAAGAGTTTTAAATCCCAAATAAGGGAATGTATTCATAGAAATAACGATTTTATTTTTATATTATTTTTATGTATACAGGAATAACATAGTCATATTATGGTCACACTATAGATTGTGATAACGAAGGAGTGGATTATGTGTATTAATAATCGTATTTTATTGAGCAATGTTGCGGCATCGTTGTTGCTGATGAGTTATCCGATAATTGTATCAGCAGTTGATCTCGATGGAATTACGTATCTTGGTGATGCGAATGAAGTAAATTCAACCCCACTTATGCTGGATGACACATCCAATACATTAATTCCGATTGAAATAACTGATGTTGTTAATTCAGGCATCACTATTTCTAACAGCGCTACACTAACTGTCGATTCTGATTCTAATGACGTTTACGGTATCTATGTTGATAATGGGAATGACGGTACGATCAATCATAGTGGAACGATTGATCTAAATTCAACGAGCGGTTCTGCATACGGTGTACTTGTGTATGACGGTTCTGGTGTAAATTCGGGCACAATCAGTAATACAGGTGATATTGTCGCAGAGGCAGGAAGTGATGTTGCCGGTATTTATGTATATGACAATTCAGGTTCCATTACCAATAGTGGAAGTATCGATCTCAATTCAACCGATAGCGGAAATACAACCGGTATTGTTGTAGAAAATGAAAATTCAGGATCAGTCACAAATACAAGTAACATCACTGCTACAGCCAATAATAACGATGCTACAGGGATTTATGCCGGTGCTAACCTCGCTGATGCCAATATAACAAATTCAAGTTCCGGTGTCATTACCGCGACTTCCGCGAACAGTTCCGCTTACGGTATTAATATAGGTGATACAAATGCGGGGAATGTGAATAATCTCGGAGAGATTTCCACTACGGCAACGTTTGGTTCGGCTGCCGGTATTTATGTCAATACGAATGACGGCACAATCAATAATGAAGGAAGCATTGTTGCGGAAGGTCGAACTGATACGTACGGTATTTACGCCGATACTAATAATGGTACGATCTCTCATAGCGGAACCATAGAAACATCTACAACCGATGATGGTACGGCATACGGTATTTATATGGTAAATAATTACGGAACTGTTACTGCGGATGGAAGTATCTATGCCCATTCACTAAACGGCAGTACGTATGGCATCTATTCCGACAGCGATAACGGCGGTGTGATCAATGCTAATGATTCAATTAGTTCAACCTCAACAGATGGCGATGCTACCGGAATCTACATAGGCGGAAACAATCAGGACCTGACGAATAATGGAACTATAGAAGCCCATTCAGACAACAGTAGAGCTACAGGTATCGAAATCTCAAATAGCAACGACGGAACAGTAACTAACGTAAATGCAATTACCGTAGATTCCATCACCAATGACGCGTATGGATTAGTTGTAGGTTCAAATACAGGAACGATATCTAATAGCGGTAGTATTGATTCTACATCAACAGACGGAAACGCATATGGTATTTACCTCAGCGGTACCAATAGCGGTTTAATAACCAACAGTGATACAATTATTGTAAATTCGACTAATAATGATGCTTATGGTATTTATGTCAATGACAACATGGGGACTATTACCAATAGCGGAACTATCACGGCACCAATCGCTCTCTCCCTTGGTAGTAGCGGAACATTTGAAAATACTTCTACTGGGCTAATTAGCGGTGATTTGCAAGCGAGTATGACCAATGTTCAAAATGACGGAACCATCAATTTAGCCTCCACCGATGCCTCTAGTGTCAATGATTTTACCCAAAGCGCTACCGGTGTACTCGGAATCAAACTAAACAGCGGTTCAGACGGTATCGCGACATACTCACAACTTGTCGCTAACGGTACCGTAACGCTCAATGCGGGTGCTACTCTCAATGTCAATGTACAAACGGCAACGGATTATCAAGATTTGCTGGTAGGACAACAACTCGCGGATGTCATATCGGCTTCAACACTCACGGCGGATGTCTCAACACTCACGATAACCGATACCTCAGCTTTGCTCAACTTCACCCCAATCATCGACGGTACTACATTGGATTTGGATATTGTCCAAGGGACTTCGATACTCGAAGCAACCCAGAACAGCGGAGTTGTCGGAGCGTATGGAGCAGCAAGTGTATTAAGTGCTTATACCGGTAATAATGATGATTTGAATAATTTTATTGACTCACTTAACACATTCGAAACGGAAGAAGAAGTTGCTCAGGCTATCTTAGAGACTACACCTACAACCATTGCAGCACTTCCTACAATGTCCACTCAGCTATATGGTGCCATGGGTTCCATCGTTCAATCGTACCAAAGCGGTGGATCGCGAGGACTCAACTCCGGAGATATTGTATTTGGGGATAAAACTTTATGGATCAAACCGTTTGGTTCCTACAGCAAACAAAAAAATAAAAAGGGTTTAAATGGATTTAGTGCCCATTCAAAAGGGTTTGGGATCGGGATGGATGGAGAATATGCACGTGATCATCGTGCCGGTTTAGCATTTTTCTATACCAATACCGATGCCTCGACTAACGGAGTCAGCCAATCCACAGAACTCGATGTCTTTACATTGATCGGATACGGAAATATTCCTATTCTAGATAATAAAACCAATTTTTTGTACCAAGTAGGTGCCGGGATTCAACAAACCGACTCATCCCGCTATATATCCGCAGTTCCTACAACCGCCACTGCCGATTATAACGCTAAAAGTTTTTTCACTCAGCTCAAGGTAGCACGAGAAATTCCCCTTAATAATGCTTTGAGTCTTTCCAATGAACTTTATGGAAGCTATGTTTATTATAAAAATCCTTCTTATACTGAATCAGGTGCCGGCGGGTTAAATCTGAATGTACAAAGTTTTACGACCACTACCTTTATCGTAGGAATTGAAGAAAATTTAAAATATGCCTTTGATAGTGATACCGATTTTATTGGGAATATTGCTTTAGGATATGACTTTGGAAATACCAATCAGAGTGTTTCAGCAAGTTACGCAGGAGCAAGCGGAACTATTTTCGACACCAAAGGGATAGATAACGGTCATTGGAGCTACAAAGCGGGTGTCGGAGTAGCTCAAATACTCCAAGAAAATCTCTCACTTGATCTGAAATACGATCTTGAAGGAAAAGGGGTTGATTTTAAAAATCATACCGTATCCGCAAAAATGAATTGGAAATTTTAAAAAATATGGCATTTAATGGATAAATATTTGACAGCTTTTCTTGCATCCGCAGCTATTCTTTTCTTGGCGGGATGCACTCATACGATTCCTACCCCCCAAGAGAGGATGAAAACGGCTGATACACTCACTCACTCATCCCAATTATCCAAATATACCTACAAAACCGAACATTTTAATATTATGTCATATCATAAAAATCCATCATCGTGTGAGCAAGACAATCTTCATCTTTACATAGAAGGAGACGGGCTTGCTTGGATTTCTTCCCAGAGAGTCTCACAGAACCCTACCCCTATCAACCCTGTTGCCCTTAAACTCGCATTGAAGGATGAACACTCTTGCATCGTTTATTTAAGCAGACCTTGCCAGTATGTAAGCGATCAAAACTGTACATCAAAATATTGGACAAGCCATCGATTTTCACCGGAAATTTTAGGAAGCTACAATGAACTCCTAAATACTCTAAAAACGTATTACAACGTTTCATCGTTTAATCTCTACGGCTACTCTGGCGGCGGTACAATTGCCACCCTCTTAACTGCCCAAAGAAAAGATATTAAACAACTCGTTACGATAGCCGGAAATCTTGATACGAGCTATTGGACACTGCATCATTCGATAACACCCCTTTCGGGTTCATTAAATCCTGCAGATTTTTCTGATTCTTTGGATAACATTGATCAATATCACCTTATCGGCGGAAAAGATGAAATCGTCAATGAAACCATTTTTAACTCGTATCTGAATCGATTCAAAGATGCCCGAAACATCCACCATAAAATTTTCAAAGAGTTTACCCATCAGTGTTGCTGGGATAGGGATTGGAAAGAAATTTTGGAAGAAATTGATCAAAAAACAGAGTAGAAGATGCCCGATCTATCTCGGGAATCCTAGGTTGAGGCTATTAACGTTTCAAGCTGTTCGTTGTCGCCAACATTTCATCACTGGTGGTAATAACTTTGGAGTTGGCATCATACGCACGCTGTCCCGTAATCAAATCGGTAAGCTCGACAACCAGTTGAACGTTGGAAAGCTCTACAAACCCTTGTCGGATATTACCTAATCCATCAACACCAGGAGTCCCTTCAACAGGCTGTCCCGAACTATCGGTCTCCACAAAAAGGTTATCTCCCATCGCATGCAATCCCGCCGGATTGATAAAGTTAGTCAATGAGATCTGTCCCACTTGAGTTGCTTGTGCTTGTCCGGATTGGGTAACACTGACGATACCGTCGGTTCCGATACTGATATTAATAGCATCTTCAGGAATAACGACTTCCGGCACCAATTTATAGCCGTCTGAATTGACGATGGTACCGTTCTCATCGATTTTAAAAGAGCCGTTACGGGTATACACTTCGGTTCCGTTTGGGAGTTCAAGTTTATAAAAACCTTTTCCCGTAATCGCCGTATCGAGAGTGTTATCGGTTTGCTTCAAACTCCCCTCGGTAAAGATTTTATTGATCGCGGTCGGACGTACCCCAAGACCCACTTCAATCCCTGTCGGAGACTTCGTCGTATCACTGGTAGAGGTCCCTGCATAGGTCATAACCTTATACATCAAATCGGCAAATTCGGCACGGGACTTTTTATATCCCATGGTGTTAACGTTGGCAATATTATTCGCCGTCGTATCGATCTGAGTTTGCATAGCCAGCATCCCGGTAGAGCTGGTATAGAGTGATTGCATCATAGTCTTATCTCCTTATCTTATCGACGAGTTACCGCGAGTTTTTCAATCGCGTCTTTATTTAGATCGTTCATTTGTGAATCCATCGCTTTTTGATACATACCGACAAGACGGTTTG
>NZ_MIBU01000170.1:0-5199 GCF_001830725.1 Sulfuricurvum sp. RIFOXYD12_FULL_44_77 | reverse complement strand
GGATCGTTTCCGAAGTGAAGCGTTAGCTGAAATCCGCTGTTTAGAACTCGATTTACCCCCTTTGCAAAAATTATCAAAATCAGGAGACTGTAAATTATGAAAAATGTCCTTATCCTCTGCACAGGCAACAGCTGCCGCTCGATCATGGGTGAAGCTCTCATCAATGCGAAAATGGGAGATTGCGTATTTGCCCAAAGCTCAGGGGTCAAAGCGAGCGGCAAAGTCAATCCGAATGCTCAAGCACTATTAGAGTCAAAAGGATACTGGAGAGAGGAGTACCACTCCAAAGTGATCGATACGGTGATCGACACTCCGTTCGATCTCGTCGTCACTGTCTGCGATCATGCCCATGAGACCTGCCCGATGTTCCCAAAAGCGGTCAAGACAATCCATGTCGCATTTGAAGACCCAAGCGGTAAGGCAGTCGAAGAGTACGCAAAAACTTTGGCTCTTATCGAAGAGACACTCCTCCCTATCATCAAATCCGAATTGTGTGACTGATTATGTGGCAGGAGAGCGTCAACATTCTCGTCTATGAGTGGCTTCAACTGCCGCGAGAGGAGAAGCTCTCCGATGCGCTGAACTTTTTCATCTACGACACACTCAAAATCCTCTTTTTACTTATCGTTATTATTTTTGTTGTAACTTTGTTACGCTCTTACTTTTCAACCGAAAAGGTACGTGAATACCTCAGTAAAAAGCATGAATATACTGGCAATGTTCTCGCCGCACTGTTCGGGATTATCACCCCGTTTTGTTCCTGCTCGGCGATACCGCTTTTTTTGGGATTCCTCCAAGCACGCATACCGCTGGGGGTGACGTTTAGCTTTCTCATCTCAGCTCCACTGAATAACGAAATTGCCATTGCAATGCTCTTTGGGATATTCGGCTGGAAAGTGACGGCTCTCTACATCGGGTTTGGTTTGCTGGTGGCGATTGTCGGCGGTATTATCATCGGACGGCTCGGGATGGAAAGTGAGATTTTGATCGACGTTAAACCGATAGAGGGGGAGATTCACGCCGAAACTCAGGTTATCCCGTTTGCAACACGTCTGCGCGATGCGTGGGATTACACACTCGATATTCTTCGTAAAATCTGGCTCTATGTCCTCCTCGGTGTCGGGGTTGGGGCTTTTATCCACGGCTATGTTCCCACCGAGTTCATCACCTCCATCGCAGGGGCAAACAACCCGTTTGCCGTACCGCTTGCCACTCTACTGGGGATTCCGATGTACTCCAATGCGGCAGGGGTAATGCCGCTTATCGAAGTGCTCACCTCTAAAGGGATGCTTTTGGGAACAGCGCTGTCGTTTATGATGGCGATCACCGCCCTCTCCCTCCCCGAAGCGATGATACTCAAGCGGGTCATGAGCCTCAAACTCATCGCGATCTTTTTCGGAACGGTGACGCTGGGTATCATCGGTGTCGGATACTTGTTTAATGCACTATTATGAGAACGCCAACGGAGTAAAACCCCGTTAGCTACGCTAGCCGCTAAGGCACTAAAGCTTGCCTCTATCGAGGCAGAAATTATTTAATAGGAGTTAATATGAAAATCGATATTACTAATCAAGCGGGCGGCGTGAAAGCATTTCTCAGCGGTTTCAGTACCGAAGAGCTGGAGGCGAAGATTGAAGCATGCCAAAGCGGTAATTGCGACTGTGCGTGTGATCCTGCACTGATGCAAAAGATTGAAGGAATAGAGTTAACTACGGTCGAAGGCGGCTCAATGCTAAGTATTACTGGTGATGTGAATGCCGATACACTTGCACCTATGATGAAAGAATGTCTATTTGGAGAAAAACAATGAAAATCGAAATACTCGGAACCGGATGTTCCAAATGCAAAGCCCTCGAAGAATCAACCAAACAAGCGGTCGCTCAAAGCGGCAAATTCGCCCAGATCGAAAAAGTCGAAGACATCATGAAAATCATGGAATACAATGTCATGAGCACCCCCGGACTCGTGATTGACGGGAAAGTAGTCAGTAGCGGAAAACTCCTTAGCGTAGCGGAAATCGTCGAACTGATCAAAGCGCATTAGTGGAAGCTTTTTTTATCTCCCTGCTGGAGACGCACGGTCTCATCGTCTTTGCCGCCGCGTTCGGTATCGGAGCCCTCACTTCCCTCGCCCCCTGTTCCATCGTCTCGGTTCCATTACTGGTGGGGAGCGCACTGGGGATGAGTTCCCATTTGTCTCCTAAAGAGCGGGTACGATTTACCTATATTTTCGCCTCTCTCTTTGCCCTCGGTGTTGCGGTGAGCTTTTCGATTCTCGCCTATATGGTGGCGAAAATGGGCTATTTTTTCTCCATCGCGCCGTTGGAGGCGTATATCGGCGGAGGGATCGCCGCTATCGCTATCGGGCTCTATTCGTTGGGTGTTCTACCTGAAGTTATCGATAAAAGCCGCTGGATGAGCCGTCTCATTACGCTGCGCTACGTGGGGGCATTTTTGATCGGGATGCTATTCGGTCTCGTATCGACACCGTGCGCTTCGGCTCCGTTGGTCGCCATCATCACCGTCGCCGCCAACGCCCCTGAATGGTATGCGTATGCTCTTGTCCTCATCTTTGCCCTCGGACACTCCTTGCTCCTCCTCGCTGCGGGGGTATCGGTCGGATTTGCCCAAAGTGTCGCCAGCAGTGGTAAAATAGCTTTTATCACAAACTGGGTGACAAAACTCTTTTCCCTCGCCCTCATCGGGATCGGAATCTATTTTTTCACCTTAGCCTATCAACAACTCTAAAAGGAACGTCATGAAATTTTTTGCCCTACTCGCAACATTATCTCTCTCCCTACTCGCCGCCGAGCTTCAACCCCACCCCTACGCCATTGTCAAAAAAGAGATCGGCAAAGGTCAGGTGGTGATGGTCGAAGCGGGCTCGACGATGTGCCAAGCGTGCAAAGAGATGGCAGAACTCCTCTACGCCGAAAAACAGATCGATCCGAAACGTAAAATCTTTTTTGTCAATGTCGGCGAAGAGCGTGACGCGGCGCGTGCGTTGAAAATCCAGATGATCCCGACACAGATCGTGTATGACGCCCAAGGGCGTGAAATCGATCGTCACATCGGCGGATTTACGACCGATGGACTCAAACGTTTTTTGGCGAAGCATAAAATCTAGGAGTACCTATGAAAACAATCATTTTTTCTCTACTATTGGCTTCCATCGTATCGGCAGAGAGTTTTGAGAGTTATCTCAAACGTTTCGATTACAACGAGCGGACAGAGATGAAGATCAAAAGCCTCGAAGCGGTCGAACTTTACAAAATGGGTGAAGTCGAATTCGTCGATATTCGCTTCCGTGAGGAGCAGGCGGTGTGGAGTTTTCCGTTTATGAAAAAAATCCCCCTGAACGAACTCCCTGATCGTCTAAACGAACTCGACAAGAATAAAACCATCGTCACCGTCTGTCCCCATTACGACCGTGCGGAGATGGCACGAATTTATTTGACGCTCAAAGGGTATAAAAGCCGCTATCTTAATGATGGACTGCTAGGGTTAGCCGGATATTTACGCGGGGATGAAGCGAAAGAGTTTATCGAGGAGACGTCGAAAAAATAGGGAATCTACCCTTAGTACTCTTTTATGATTATTTTATAACTAAAAGACTAGACTAGTGTTATGCGAAAAACATATCTAAAAAAGGCAGGCACTATGAATGTAACAATCACCTCCGTTTTGGCAAGAGAAATTTTGGATTCGAGAGGCAATCCTACGGTCGAAGTAGATATCCAACTCAGTGATGGTACAAAAGCCAGAGCTGCCGTCCCCTCCGGTGCTTCTACAGGTGAAAATGAAGCCTGTGAACTCAGAGATGAGACTTCCAAACGCTACGGCGGCAAAGGGGTTATGAACGCAGTAGCAAACGTCAACGGTGAAATCGCTCAGGCGGTGATCGGTATGAACCCGTTCGATCAAAAAGGGATCGATTCGGCAATGATTGCGCTGGATGGGACGGAGTATAAAACCAGACTCGGAGCCAATGCCATACTCGGTGTCTCTCTCGCCGTAGCGCGCGCCGCCGCTAATTCTATGGGGATTTCGCTCTTTCGCTATCTTGGCGGAGCAGATACCTACACTATGCCCGTTCCGATGTTTAATGTCCTCAACGGCGGTGTTCATGCCAACTGGCAAGGTCCCGACTTTCAAGAGTTTATGATCGTCCCCGTCGGTGCTTCAAGCTTCAAAGAAGCGTTACGAATGGGTGCCGAAACCTATCATGCACTCAAAAAAGTGCTAAAAGAGAGCGGGCATTCGGTCAATGTCGGAGACGAGGGAGGATTCGCTCCCTCACTTAAATCGAACGAAGAGGCGGTAGAGACAATACTCAAAGCTATTATAGCCGCAGGGTATCGCCCGAAAGAGGACATTATGATAGCCCTCGATCCGGCGTCCAGCGAATTTTACGAAGAGGGACTCTACAATCTACGAAGCGAAAAGAGAAAACTCACCTCCGCTGAAATGGTGGAACTCTATGCCCAGTGGGTGGAAAAATACCCGATAGTCGTCCTCGAAGACGGTTTGGCTGAAAACGATTGGGAGGGGTGGAAACTCTTAAACGCTACACTCGGAGAGAAGATCGAGCTTGTCGGTGATGATCTTTTCGTTACCAATCCAAAGTTTATTGCACGGGGAATAGAGCTCAACGTTGCAAACGGCGTACTGATCAAGCTCAATCAGATCGGTACCCTCTCTGAGACAACGGAGGCCATTTCTATGGCATACAAAGCAAACTGGGGTGCGATGGTCTCACACCGCAGCGGAGAGACTGTCGATAGTTTTATCGCCGATTTGACGGTAGGATTAGGGACGAAACATCTCAAAACGGGAGCGCCTGCACGGGGAGAGAGGGTCGAAAAATACAATCAGCTCATGCGGATAGAAGAGGAGCTCGGAAGCTCGGCTGTGTATGCCGGACGCGGAGCTTTTGTACATTAGGTCAATTACTTATTTCTCAATAATAAGCTGAGATACCTGCTGACTCATCACCTGATTTTCGATGATGATATTCGTAATACCGAGCTCGGCAATGATATTTTTCTCGTGTTGCGTGTGTACTTTTACAATAATTTTAGAGTTATCGACAAACTGCTCTATAGTCTGGCATACGTGATAGAGTTTCGCGGGATTATCAATGGCGATGATAACGTATTTTGCAAACGTGATATTGGCTTTTTTTAACACCTCTTTTTTG
>NZ_MIBU01000169.1:0-2693 GCF_001830725.1 Sulfuricurvum sp. RIFOXYD12_FULL_44_77 | reverse complement strand
TCCTATTCAATGAATCTTTCTGTAGATGATATTTTTGATAAACCGACCAAAGAGTTCTTGATCCAAAAACTCCGTGATTCTGCTCACGCCGACCGAATCATCATCGAGCTCTTAGAGAGTGAAGGGATCGAAAACTATCCGGAAGTCTCCGCCTTTATTGCCGAAGTCAAAACCTTCGGATGCCGCATTGCTATCGATGATTTCGGTACCGGATATTCGAATTTTGCCCATATCATCAAACTCGATGTTGATTTTCTTAAAATTGACGGTTCGTTGATCCGTAATATCGATACCGATACCAATGCGCAAACGATTCTTACGGCTATCACCGAGTTCTCAAAACACTTGGGGCTCAAAACGGTAGCGGAATTTGTCCATTCCGAAGCGGTCTATACCAAATGTAAAGAGATGGGTGTCGATTATCTGCAAGGATATTACCTCGGAGAGCCTAAGCCCCTCTAAGAGGAGAGGCTGAAACGAAACCCTTTACGTTCCCCTTCGCACAATGCGATCTCTCCTCCGTGTGACTCGACGATATTTTTTGAGAGAACTAACCCGAGTCCGTTTCCTCGTTCTTTGGTACTTTTAAACGCTTCAAAAAGCCATTTTTTATTCTCGATAGCTATTCCGCTGTCGTAGATCTCAAACACATGATACTCCCCCTCTTGTGAGTGGCGTATTTCGATTCTCCCCTCTTCCTCTTCATCGAGTTCTATCGCATCAATCGCATTAAAAACAAAATTGGTAAAGAGCATTGTCAGCAAATCCAAATCACCGAAAAGTTCAAAATCCTCTTCGGGGAAAATAAACTCGATGGGTTTGCCGTAACTGTAGTACCCGATGGCACTAAGGAGTGCTTCGCGTATCTGCCACCACCGAAGGGCATTTTTTTGGGCACTCACCCCTTTAGAGAACATCAGTGTCGCTTTAATAATCCGCTCGATCCGATAGAGAGATTTTTGGATCTCCGTCACGATCGGTTTATTCTCCTCTTTAACCCGCTTCATCAACGTGGAAGCGAGCAAAGCGATAGAGCCGATAGGGTTACGAATTTCGTGTGATAAATGTGCCGCCATCTGCCCCATAGTGGCGAGATTTTCTTTCCGTTTTTGCTCGGTTATATCGGTTGCACTCAAAAGCCGTTTCTCATTATGCTGTGCCGATTTGATCAGATAGGAGCGCTCTTTAAAGGTCATCTCATAATCTTCTTCGTCCAAACGGAGCGTCTCAAAAAGCATCCCTAACGCTTTCCCCTGCGAATTTTGCAAAAAGATAGATCCGTCCTGCTCCACGATCCAAATCGCATTAGGGAGAAACTCGATAACCTGCTCAATCGTGCTTTGGAGATACTCATACGACTGACGAAGGGCGACATACTCCTCTTCGACCTTATAGGTTTGATCGATGAGTGCTTTGAGTTCGGCGGGTGAGATAGACTCTGACATTAGAAATCCCCTAAATGTATCAAGATACGATAGAGTCCGTACGCATCACTGACTCCTGAGAGTTCACGAATAGAGTGCATCCCCAGAGTCGGTACCCCGACATCAATCGTCTCGATCCCTAACCGTGCTGAAGTAATGGGCCCGATAGTACTGCCGCACCCCATATCGCTGCGAGTAACAAACGTCTGAGTCGGAATATGAAGCGCACGTGCGCACTGAACGAACCGTCCTTGCGTTAGAGCACTGGTCGCATAGCGCTGGTTGGAGTTGATCTTAATCGCTACCCCCACATTGAGCAGCGGTGCGTGCTCAGACTCATGTTTACTCGGAAAGTTAGGGTGCTGAGCATGGGCATTATCGCACGACACCATCAAAGAGCGGCGCATCAGGGTCGTAAAATTCTCCCCCGCAATACGACGAAGCGTCTCTTCCACAAAAGTCCCCCCTGCTCCCACATGAGAATCACTCCCCACCTCTTCGTGATCCATACACGCAAGCATCATTGGATTGGATCTCTCCAAAAGCGCCTTCAGTCCCACATAGCAACTGAGGAGATTATCCAAACGTGCCGAAGTAATAAATTCCCCATTGACCCCTACGAATGACCCTTTTTGCGTGTCATAAAAACTGAGTTCATGGGCTAATAAAGCAAGAGAAGTGGTATCTTCTTGAATCTGAGAGAGGATAAAAGTCTCGAAATCGACATCCCCCGTCGCGATAATGGGGACGATGTCGGTCTGGGCATTGATAGAGTGAGAACTATTCGCCTCACGGTCGAGATGGATGGCAAGTGAGGGGATAAAAGCAATAGGGTGATTAACGTTGATCAGTGCCTCTTTGCGTACCTCTCCATCGAGATAGACGACACGACCCGCTAAACCCAAATCACGATCAAACCACGGGTTGAGCAACACTCCGCCATAGGGTTCAACGCCGAGCCGTTTGACCCCTGCTACACTCGTCAGAGGATTGGGTTTGAGACGCAGATGAGGCGAATCGGTATGGGCACCCACAATAGTGTACCCTTTCTCCGAGTCAGGGGGATAGGTAAAGGCGATAATCGAAGAGTCGTTACGGGTAACGTAATAGTCACTCCCAATTTCCAGATTCCAAACCTCATCTTCAACCAGACGGATGAAACCTCGGCACTCCAATGTTTGTGCCATCCACTCCACCGCATGAAACGGGGTCGGAGAGGCATCGATAAAATTGATCATCTCTTCGTTAAATTCGCGCATTACCCTTTAT
>NZ_MIBU01000168.1:0-12067 GCF_001830725.1 Sulfuricurvum sp. RIFOXYD12_FULL_44_77 | reverse complement strand
GATAACTTTCAACATGGTAAGGCTCCTTAAAAAAATATGGCGGAAGTATACCACTACTTCCCCTATACTTGTCAAGTATTTTGGAGGTTTTTTTTGAATGTTTTTTATAAAGCCCTAAAATAGGGCTTTGTGTGACATCAAAACTTTATCAAATAAGTATGAAATAAGGGTAGAACTGTGACAAATAAGAGAAAAAAAATGGATAATTTTCCATTTTTTGGCGCTTATTTACTATTGATTGTCTTTTTAGAGGCATTTAGAGAGACGCGATTAAACTACTACCGGCGTATTGCGCTAGTAGTAATAGTACGATTATCGTCCTGCTGGAAGAAGATTGGGAAGGGGTGGTGTTTGCTCATCTGACCACCCTCCCCCTAATGCTTTATAGAGAGAGAGGGTTGCGATAAGGGCATTTTGTTTGGCAATGAGGTGTTGCTGTGATGCTTGTATCCATTGTTGCTGTACGAGAAGCATATCGCTGTAGCTGATCGTTCCTACTTGATAGCGTAATTTACTCTGCTCTAACGCTTTGTATATCGCATTGGAGCGTGCGTGTTGATAACGGAGCTGTTCTTTCGCCTTAGCCGCTTGTCCGATAGCGTTATCGGTATCGTTGAAGGCACCGACTATACTTTTTTTATAAAGCGCCAGCGTTTGATTTCGATCGGCTTCAGCCGTTTTAATCTCACCGGCAATCCGTCCTGCAGAGAAAAGGGGGAGACTAATGGAGGGGGCAAGTTCCCAAATACGTGCCGGATTGGAGACGAAGTTGTTTAGTTCAAGACTTTGCACCCCTAACATCCCCGTTAGTTTGATACTGGGAAAATAGGCGGCGCGGGCAACTCCGATTCGGGCATTGGCGGCAATCAGATTTTGTTCTGCCGCCGCGATGTCCGGACGTTTGTTTAAGAGGCTGGAGGGGAGTGCAGAGGGTACGTCCGGAAGTGTTATTTTATCTAAGGACGTAGCACGAACCGATGAGGGATTGCGCCCTAATAAAAGGTTATAGGTTGACTCCTCTGCTATTTTTGAGGCTTCTAATTGAGAAAGGGTCGCTTTAGCACTTTGTATTTCGGATATCGACTGTAACAAAATCGTCTCGGCGATAACACCGTGTTTGTATTTTATCTCATTGAGTTTTACGATTTCATCACTCAGCTCAACGTTCTTTTGTGCCAAAATGATCTGTTCTTGTAAGGAGGAGAGTTTAAAGTACGATGCGGCAACGCTCGAAGCAGTGGATAGTTTGAGTGTTTGCGAGGCGTATTCACTGGAGAGGAGTGCCGCGCGTGCCGATTCATTGGCGCGGCGAACTTTTCCAAACAGATCGATTTCATAACTGGCTAACGAGAGTGATCCCGCATAGGTAGAGGTTACCCCCTCACGCAGTTGATAACCGCCGGTAGAGGCATTATCGACCCCTTTACGAGTCAAAGAGCCGTTCGCGTTGATTTGAGGGTAGAGATACGATTTGGCCTGATCGAATTGTCCTAACAGTGCATCAACGGAAGCACGGGAGGCTTGCAGGTCATAATTGGAAATTTGCGCCTCTTCAATGGCACGATTGAGAGCTTCATCGTTGAAGCTTTTCCACCACTTGTTATCTATACTCTTGTGAGTCGTTTGATTGCTCTCATTATGGAGAAACGTATCCGGCGTGGTAACATCAGGGCGAACATAATCGGGCCCGATGGCGCATCCCCCCATCAAGAGGGCAGAGAGAAGGGTGAGATGGAGGTGTAATTTATTCATGATCAGCTCCTTTAGGAGAGGCAAATTTTTCCTGAACGGTTGCAACCCAGTAATAGAGGAACGGGATAAAGTAACGCTCGATGAAGGTTGCCGCCAGCATTCCGCCAAACATCGCAACTCCGATAGAGAAGCGTCCCATCGCCCCTGCGCCCGAACTAAAGATGAGGGGGAGCATTCCTGCCAGAAAGGCGAATGAGGTCATCATCATCGGGCGGTAACGCAACCGTGCCGCCTCCATCGTCGCATCGTAGATGCTTTTCCCCATTTGGCGCTGCTCTTCGGCAAATTCGACCACTAAAATCGCATTTTTGGCGGAGAGGGCGATGAGGGTAAGCAATCCGATTTGGAAAAAGACGTTATTGTTTAAAAACGGAATAATCCATACGATCGCGTAGGCTCCCATTATTCCATACGGAACGGCAAGCATAATCGATATCGGCAACGCCCAGCGCTCATACAGTGCCGCTAAAATGAGATACACCATCACGAGGGCAAAGGCGATGATAAAGAGGGCTTTGGAACCGACCAGTTTCTCTTGGAGATACAATCCGTCCCAATCGTAGCTTGCGGTGGATGGCAAGACGGTATCTCCCGCCTTTTCGATCGTTTTAATAATATCCCCTGAACTGTATCCCGGTGCGGGTGAGCCCATAATCGTCGTACTCAAAACACCGTTAAAGTGTTCGATGGAGGAGGGGGCGCTCGACATCTTGATGGTTACAATGCTCGAAAGCGGTACAAGCTGCCCGCCGGAGGATCGAACCCAAGCTCGCCCGATATCTTCGGGAGTAGAGCGGAAAGGGGCATCCGATTGCATTTGAACCCAGTAGGTTTTGCCGTTTTTATCGAACTGATTGACGTACATCGTTCCGATGGTCGCTTGGAGAGTTTGATACACATCACTGATGGAAAGTCCCATCATTTTGGCTTTTTCACGGTCTACTTCGACGGTTAGGGTCGGATTGTTGATGTTCATCGTACTGAACGGATTTTTGATGCTCGGTTCATTTTTAAGTTCGCCGATGAAAGCATTGGTCGTTGCCGCGTGTTGATGGTAATCGTTGCTTCCCGGCTGTAAAAGTCTCAGACTGAACATATCCGAAGGCCCCATCCCCCGAATCGGAGGGGGAGGCATGGCAAATACTTTTGCCTCTTTGATACTCCCGAGTTTCGGTCCTAAGGAGTTGAGAATACCAAATACTTTGAGCTCATTGGTCGTTCTCTCATCCCAAGAGGTAAGGCGGGTAAAGATGACGGCGGAGTTTGGTTCTTGAGAAAAGGTAAGGACGTTAAGTCCGGTAATAGCGGTAAATTTGTACACCCCTTCTTGTTTCTCCAAAATTTTTTCAACCTCTTTGACCACTTCAAGGGTACGGTTCGCGGTTGCACCTTCAGGGAGGTTGATACTGGTGATGAAATACCCCTGATCTTCCATAGGGAGGAATGCGCTGGGGAGCGTTTTGTGAAAAAAGGCGATAAAACCGTAGGTGGAGAGGTAGATCACCAAAAAGATCAAAGATCGGCGGATCATATAGGCTGAGCGGCGGACATACCCCTCGGTCATTTTGGCAAACATACGGTTAAACCAGCGGAAGAATGCGGCAGGCTCTTCGGTATGCTTTTTAAGGATCAACGCACCGATAGCAGGGGCAAAGGTGAGGGCCATAAAGCCCGAAAAGACAACCGAGATGGCGATAGTGGCGGCAAACTGCTTGTAAAGCTGCCCCGTCATCCCCCCCATAAAGGTAGCGGGGATGAAAACGGCACACATGACCAGAACGATTGCGACAACGGGACCCGATATTTGGGTCATTGCTTTGATGGCGGCTTCTCGCGGAGAGAGCTTTTCACTCTGCAATATCCTCTCCATATTCTCCACGACGACAATCGCATCATCGACGACAATCCCGATGGCAAGAACGAGACCGAAGAGTGTAAGGGTATTGATCGAGTAGCCGAGCAAGTACATTCCGATAAAAGCACCCGTCAGAGAGATCGGGATGGAGAGGATCGGAATCATCGCCGCACGGGTACTTTGCAAAAAGAGGTAAATAACCAAACTGACGAGGATAATCGCTTCTAAGAGGGTAGAAACAACCTCTTCGATGGAGATTTTGACGAAATCGGTGGTGTCGTAGGGGATATTGTACTCGATCCCTTTTGGAAATTTATGGGAGAGTTTCTCCATTTTAGCGGCAACGGCGGCAGAGGTATTGAGCGCATTGGCATTGGTATCGGCAAAAATACCGATCATTGCGGCCGGTTTACCGTTGACCCGTCCGAAAAATTCGTAGTTTTGGCTTCCCAGTTCGACACGGGCAACGTCGCGTAAACGGATCATAGAACCGTCAGGTTTGGAGCGGACGATAATGTTTTGGAACTCTTCGGCTGTTGAGAAACGCCCTTTGGAGGTGAGCTGCATCGTCCACATTTGGGCATCATTGGTAGGTGCTTGTCCTAAACGGCCGGGAGAGACCTGGAGATTTTGATCTCGGATCGCTGAGGCTATTTCGGTCGAGCTGACACCCAGTGAGGCCATTTTATCAGGATTGAGCCATATGCGCATTGCGTAATCGCGCTGACCGAAAATCTGTGCCCGTCCCGCACCGGGGATTTTTTTCACTTCATCGAGGAGGTTGGAGGATATGTAGTTACTGATCTGCGTTGCATCATAGCTCCCATCGGGAGAGGTGATCGCAACGATGAGAAGGATATCGGAGGTTTTTTTCTCGACCGTTACCCCTAGATCGCGGGTTGTTTGAGGAAGTTGTGCCAAAACGGAGTTGATTCGGTTTTGAACTTCCACGGCCGCCATATCTTGATTGACGCCGATATTAAACGTACAGGTAATACTTCCGCTTCCCGGCAGGGCGGCAGCTTTGGAAGACATATACATCAATCCATCGGCTCCCGCAATCTGTGATTCGAGAGGGGTGAGGATGTTGTTGGCAATCGTTTCGGCATCGGCACCCGGATATTTGGCGGTGACGACGACGGTCGGCGGTGTCAGGTTAGGGAGTTGCGAAATAGGGAGAGTTTTAATCGCCGCAAATCCCAGCAACATGATGATAATACCGATAACGGCGGAGAGAACCGGACGGTTGATAAAGAATTTACTAAACATTATTTTTTACTCTCAGGAATGACTTGAGAGCCGGGTCTAAGTTTAGGCAGTCCGTCTATCGCGATTTTATCCTCTGGCGTAATACCGCTTTCTATGATGATGTTTCCATCGATCCATTCGCTTGTCGTGACAGGGCGGGGAGAGACGGTATTGTTCGCTTCCACGATGTAAACAAATTTCCCTTTATCTCCCGTCATCACTGTTTTTTGAGGGACGTAGAGGGCATTCGTCCACTCCATCCCTTTCACTTTTACCCGTACAAACTGCCCCGGGAGGAGTTTGTGGTCGCTGTTTTCCAGTAGCGCGCGATACGTAATATTTCCGGTTGTTGAGTCGATAAACGGTGCGATGAAGTCGATGGAACCTTTACGCTCTAACGTTGAACCGTCGCTCAGGATAAGCTCAATCGTATATTTGCCCTCTTTCGGTGCGATCAGTTTTCCGGATGCTATTGCGTTTTGACGGGCAAGTTTTTCATTTTCGCTAAAGGTAAAGTTGACGTAAATCGGATCGCTTTGAAACATCGTCGTGAGAAGTCCGTTAGCTCCGGCGGTAACGTAGGTACCGACATCCACTTTTGAACGATCGACAAATCCGCTGAGGGGAGCTTTAATTGTCGTATAACTGAGGTTGAGTTTGGCTTGTTCTAATACGGCTTTGGCTCCTGCTAGGGCTGCAGCGGCGTTGCGCTCGTTTGCCGTCGCGGTGTCAAGGTCTTGGGCACTTGCGGCATTCGCGGAAGCGAGAGGTTTGATACGGTTGAGGACTGCTTTGGCATTGGTGTGGTTAGCGGCAGCTAAATCATACGCGGCTTGGGCACTGGCGAGAGAATTTTTCAAATCACTCGGATCAATGACGAATAAGGTATCCCCTTTTTGCACGGATGAGCCCTCGGTATAGGCACGTTTTTGGAGATATCCGCTTACTCGTGCGAAGATTTGTACGGTGTTATAGGCTTGGGTTTGTCCGGTTGCTTCTAAAATGGCAGGGAAGTTGCCGACTTTTGCCTGGGTTGTGGTAACAGGAATCGGTCCCTCAGGCGGTTTCTCCATCCCTTTAGCTTTGGGACGTTCGCATCCCGTGAACGCGAGGATAAGCGCACTGGAGAGGGCAATAGTGGTAAGGGGGTTCATTCGGATTCCTTTGAGGTGTAATTGAGTGTGAGGCACATCTGTTTTAAGACGCGTAGCGTAATAGCGAGTTCGTTCGGATCGATCCCTTGATGGATATGTCGGGTCGCTTCCGCCAAAACGCTCATCGTCGGTTTCTCCAGTGCGATCCCTTGCGCGGTAAGGGTGACATGGTTGCACCGTTTATCCGAACACGCGGTCGCTCTTTGGATGAGGGAACGTTTTTCCAAACCTGCGATGAGGCGGGTTACGGAGGTTTTATCCTTACCGACGAAATCGGCAATATTTTGTTGGGTAGAGGTTTTCTCTTTCCACAATACGACCATCACTTTAAATTGCTCAATCGTCATATCAATCCCGTTTAGAGCGAGTTGACGAGTGAGATAATTGCGCGCCGCC
This sequence comes from Sulfuricurvum sp. RIFOXYD12_FULL_44_77, assembly GCF_001830725.1. Taxonomy (NCBI): domain Bacteria; kingdom Pseudomonadati; phylum Campylobacterota; class Epsilonproteobacteria; order Campylobacterales; family Sulfurimonadaceae; genus Sulfuricurvum; species Sulfuricurvum sp. RIFOXYD12_FULL_44_77. The sequence goes on along the minus strand of NZ_MIBU01000168.1, from coordinate 5,662 downwards.
ATCGCGGAGTGGTTCGTTACACACCCTAACGATTCTTCAATCGGGCATTCACATCGATTCATGAAAATCTCCTAAATAGTTGACTATGCAACTAATTGAGCGAATTGTATGTTAATTGAGTCTCGAAAGTCAAGGGAAATTTGTTAATAATGTTAATAGTTCAGGAGAATATATGCGCTATAATCCGCCGATTTTTATTAAGAGGGTTTGGCAATATGTCTCGAGCAGTTTTTCTTGTTATGGTTTTGATCGGTTCGTTGTGGGGTGCACTCATCGAAAAAAAAGTTCCTATCTTGTGTTATCACCGTTTCGGTGTCGAAGTGGCCGATTCGATGACGATCAAAAACTCTGCGTTTGCCGAACAGCTCGCGTGGCTTAAAACAAACGGTTATACTGTTATTCCTCTTGATACGGCGGCGCAGTATATGCAGGGTAAAATCAAATCGATCCCTGCCAAATCGGTGGTTATTACCGTCGATGACGGACACAAAAGCGTCTACAGCGATATGGCTCCTATCGTCAAAAAATACAAAATCCCTGTTACCCTCTTTATCTACCCGAGTGCGATCTCTAATGCCAAGTACGCCATGACATGGGAACAGCTCCGCGAGCTTGAGGCGACAAAACTGTTCCGTGTCGAATCCCACACCTACTGGCATCCGAATTTCAAAAAAGAGAAGAAAACGCTCTCTACGGAGGAATATGCAAAATCAGTCGATAAACAGCTGAATGGATCGAAGAAAAAACTCGAAGAGCGTATGGGACACGAGATCAAATATCTCGCTTGGGTATTTGGGATTTATGATGATGCACTCCTCGTGGATGCGAAGAAATCGGGATACGCGGCGGCGTTTACGATCGATCGACAACACGCCTCATCGGGGGATAATACGATGGCATTGGGACGCTATATGGTGGTCAGTAAACACGATATCAAAGCGTTCGAGGGGATGGTGAACGGCACGGAAGATCGGATGCCCAAAGATAAAAAAGAGGTCGTGAAGTATTAATCTTCTAAATATTTGACAATTTTATCCGATATTCGTATAATTTGTAAGATATAAAATAAGGAGATCATCATGAAAACCAAAGAGATTGCGTCCTTGCTCGGCGTACCTCCCTCTACGTTGCATGATTGGAAAAAAAATCCTGAAAAGAAAAATCTTGCGGCGATCCTCACTGCAATGCCCAAAGAGATTGCATTGCAGTTTATAAAAGATGCGACGAAAAAACAAGCACCGAAAATGTTACTGGCTACGGTGAATTGTTCTATCGGAAATACCAAAAAACATCTCAAAGCGTCGGATTTAAAAAAGCTTCTTTTGGAACAAAAGCCTGAAACGCCGATTGAAAAATACGCGCTCGATGTCATCAAAACGGAAGCCACTTACGAAGAGATTATGTCGTTTGCAACGTACTACCGAATTCCGAAAAAAAGTCTCAGCAAGATTTTAAATAGTATAGAAGTTGAGCATTCCGTTCGTGGTGAGCTTGTCGAACCATGAACGCTTCATCCTTCGACAGGCTCAGGGCGAACGGCATAGAAGATTAGTTATAAATTGCTTTTTCCAAGATTACATTTAGAACATAATGTTTGCAAGTTTTCATATGTTGTTTGTCCGCCTTTGCTCCAAGGAAAGATATGATCTAAATGCAATTCTACTGATGGATCTTTTGCTGGGCTGGCACCGCATTGTTGACAAGTAAAGTTATCTCTTCGCATAACTTGAAAACGTAATCTAAGCGATGGATCACGACCAGTTGATATTTTCTTGGTAAAATTTTCTGCATTTGTAGGAGCATTTATTTCTTCATTATTTGCCCAAATTACAAAAGATTGAAGTGCATTTGTCCACGTAGTAAATCTTCGATTGTATGGGCTTTGAGAAAATTCAGATAATTTATTTGTTAAATCACGCCTACTAGGCTGGCGACCAAGATGTTCCCATAGATTTAAAAGATTATTATAAAGTCGTTCATCTGAAATATTAGATTCATTTGATAATTTTAAACCGGCAATTTCAAGTGCTTGATTCCAACTTCCAAACTTACGACTAACTGTTGTACAATCATATTTGCCATATTCAGCATATTGTCTAGAAGTAATATTTTTTTCATTTAGATTCTTGGCTACTAATTTTAAATCTGCAATAATTTCTTCCTCTGATATAGGTGTTTTTTTTGCTGATATAAATTCAAATTTTTTTTCCATTTTTTTCCTTGAAACAGATTAACTTGAATAAAAGTTTTTTCGTTTGATTTTTTCAATAAAATGCATGAATATATTTTATACTCATTGACTTATTATAATCTAAATACAGCCCCATCACGCTATAATATAAGAACAAATTCCATCACAAAGACCGTCCTTTGCATTTTGAACCGTACCCATTTGAAAAACTGACTCAACTTTTAGAGGGGATTATCCCAAATAGTGCCTATTCCCCGATCGCATTAACCATCGGGGAACCGCAGTTTGAGACTCCCGCTTTTATCCAAAAATCGATTTGTAAGCACTCTGAAGAGCTTCGCCGTTATCCGAAAACAGCGGGAGAAGCGTATCTCAATGACTCTATGAGAGGGTTTGTCGAACGCCGTTTCGGGGTGAAGCTGAAAGCGAATGAGTTGGTGAGTTCATTCGGGACGCGGGAAGTGCTCTTTAATTTCCCTCAGTACTATCTGTTCGATAAAAAAGAGGCTGTGATGGCGTACACCAACCCGTTTTATCAGATTTACGAGGGTGCGGCGATTGCCACACGAGCACGGGTCATCCATCTCAATCTCACCGAAGCAAATGGATTTAAGCCTGTTGTGAACGAATCAGAACTCGCTGAGTGTGATTTGGTCATTTTGAACTTCCCGAATAACCCGACGGCATCGGTACTCAGCCTCGAAGAGTTGGGCGAATGGGTGAAGCTTGCCCTCAAACACGATTTCTGCCTTATCAACGACGAGTGCTACAGCGAGATCTATACCGATCAGAAAGTTCCATCGCTTCTTGAAGCGTCGCTCTATGTCGGTAATACGTCGTTTAAAAATGTCCTCGTTATCAACTCGATCTCCAAACGCTCTTCCGCACCGGGACTCCGTAGCGGATTTATCGCGGGGGACGCTGAGATTTTAAAAGGGTACGCGCAGTATCGCACTTATGTCGGATGCGCTTCTCCGCTTCCTCTACAGGCGGCTTCGGCGATGGCGTGGTCGGATGAGTTTCATGTGGATCGCGCCCGCACGGTATATGCTGAAAATTTCAAAGCAGCGCAGGAAATTTTGGGTATTAAAACGTCTGATGCGACCTTTTACGTCTGGCTCAAAGTAGATAACGCCCTCGAATTTACCCAAAGACTCTACCGTGACTACAACGTGAAAGTATTGCCGGGAGAATTTTTGGCACGCGACGATTCGCACGGCGAAAATCCCGGCATCGGCTATATCCGTATCGCCCTCGTCGAAGAGACGGTACGCACCATACAAGCACTTAATCGCCTAAAGGAGGCATTGTCATGCAAGAATTAAAAGATAAAATTTTCCAAGCGCAAAGCGAGGGGGATATCGCCTCGTTGTACGTTCTTGAATCTCAAGCCCATGAGAGCTTTGATGAAGATACGTTGATGGCCTATTATGCCAATATCCTCGATCTTGCACTGGAGCGTCTCACCAATGCGTTGGAGAATCTTGAAAAACTTGATATGAACGAAGTGCAGGATTTTGCAACTTTGAGAGCCTTGTACGAATATGCGATTGAGCATTACAGTGCGGGAAGTGCTACCGATGCGAGTGCGCTGTTTGAAGTGCTCGGCGGGATCAGTAACGATGAGGAATTCAGCATCGCGATGAGCGTTCACCGTGCAGGGTGTGACGCGAAAATCCCGTTTGACGATTTCATTGATGAGTATGTCGATATGGTAGCGACGCAGAATGGCGGAAAATTTTATATCAGCACTTTTAAAAAGGAAATTTCACAATGAAAATCCACTTTATCGGGATCGGCGGAATCGGTATTTCAGGACTCGCAAAATATATGCGTTTTAGCGGCCATGACGTGAGCGGTTCGGATATGAAAGCGACCCATATTACCCAGCGTTTAATTGATCGCGGAATTACCGTCCATATCGGGCACGATGCGGCCAATATCCCTGAGGGGTGTGATCTCGTCATTCATTCGGCGATTATCCGTCCGACCAACTCTGAAATCGTAGAAGCTCACCGTAGAGGGATTGAAGTCCTTCATCGTCGTGATGCTCTGTTGCGAATATTGAGTGAGAAAAAAGTCTACGCGGTGTGCGGAGCGCACGGTAAAAGTACGACCACGGCAATTTTGGCGGCAATTATGGATGGAAGTGCGATCATCGGTGCAGAGTCCAAAGGATTCGGTTCCAATGTCCGCTATGACGGAAGTACGGATGTAATGCTCTTCGAAGCTGATGAGTCTGACGGCAGCTTTTTGAACTCGAATCCCTACTGCTCGATCGTCACTAATGCCGAGCCGGAACATATGGAGTATTACAACTACAATATCGACGAGTTTCACAACGCGTATCTCCGTTTTATCGAAATGGCTCCCGTACGTGTCATCAATGCGGAAGATCCGTTTATGGCAACACTCGAATGCGATGCATTGCGTCTCTATCCGAGTCAAGATATCACCAATATCACCTATACGCTCCTCGATGATGAACCCTACACCCGCTTTCACCTCAAAGGATTCGGAGAGTTTGAGGTATGGGGATTCGGCGAGCATATTGCCATGGATGCTTCATTGGCGATCATGGCGGCGGCACAGACGATGAGCATCGCCTCTATTCGTGTCCATCTCCTTAATTTTCGAGGAATCAAAAAACGGTTTGATGTGATTTTCAAAGGGTCAGACCGCGTTATCATCGATGATTATGCCCACCATCCGACCGAGATCAAAGCGACGATGCAGTCGCTCAAAACCTATGCGGAACTCAAAGGGTTCAAGCGTATCATCGCGATCTGGCAACCGCACAAATACTCCCGAACCATCGATAATCTCGATGCGTTTGCCCTGTGTTTCGAAGGGTGTGCCGAACTCGTTATTCTCCCTGTATGGGCGGCAAGCGAAGAGCCTCGTGAGATCGATTTTGAGGGGCGTTTTAGCCGCTATAATCTCACGATGAGCGACAAACTTCACCGCGCGGGTGATACTATCGAATCGATTATCGGTGATACCGTCGTTCAAACCTACGATCACGATCTCATCGTCGGATTCGGGGCAGGGGATTTGACCTATCAGCTTAGAGGGACAAAATAGGTTATGGCGTATCTTCTCTGGTTCGGAATCGTCGCTCTCGTATTTGCACTGTTGCACTATTTCACGGAGCTTAGCGGAAAGCAAAAAGGGATTATTTCTCTTGTTCTGGCATTGTGTGTCTCGGGAGCGATAGCGTACAACATTCAAAGCGATCGTGACCGCAGCAAGGTACGCGCCATCGAGTTGAAGTACCAACAAGGGGAGACGTTGGTGTGCCGAGGTATTGAGGTCAATGCTACCACCTTTGATTACAGTGTCGGGACCCAAAGTTTTGTCGGGAACCGTGGGACGAAACATTATCAGCAGATTATCAATGCCCGTGAGTGTCAATGAGTTCACTCTCTTCTAACCTCGCCGAGCTTTTCGGCAAGCTCGATCTCCTCCCTC
>NZ_MIBU01000167.1:0-8339 GCF_001830725.1 Sulfuricurvum sp. RIFOXYD12_FULL_44_77 | reverse complement strand
GCCCTTCTTAAAAAACTTATTACCGAACATCTTAGCGAATGTGAAATCCGTGTATTCGGCTCACGTATCCACGGTACGGCAAAACCTTATTCCGACATCGACATCGCCATTAAATGTGACGAACCGATTGATCGGCATATCATGCGCGCGCTCAAAGAGGCATTACAGGAATCGACACTACCCATTCGTGTCGATGTATTGGACTGGTATGGTATTTCGGAGGAGTTTCGAGGTGTTATCGAAAATGGGTATGAGATTTTGTGATCTGCAAACCTCTTTATTTATCTACCTACTTAGTTTGTTAATAAAATACTATCCTCACCATAATAAGTATCTATAAACTTTTTCAACAAAACTTTCTCATTGGATGTTAAATCAAAGTTCTCTAATGCATACTCATGAATTACTTTATATATTGCATATTCCAGTAATGTATTTGAATCACTTGTTAAATTTTTTCTAGCCAAATCTGGAATTATATTATTGTCTTTTATATTTATGCGTTGCTCTAATACGCCAATAAAACTAGCTCTTTTAAGCTTATTTGGTCGTCCATTTATTTTTATATTTTTAATATATAACTCAGTATTAGTCATATAATTGTTATTATCAAAAAACATGACTGAGGAATAATCTTTATACAATAGACCAACGTTCTTAACTATAAATAGAGGTGTATAGAACTTTTTATCTATATTAGCTTTTTTTCGTACCTCATTTATAGAAATACCTGTATGAATCCCTTCAGATTCATTTTTTTTATTTTCAAAATATAGATATAGATCATAATCAGTTGATGAAACACCGCCATATCCTTCCTCAAAACTAAAGTTCTTATGAGAAAATAAATAAATATACTCTTTTATATCATCATTTAAACTATTAATAGCATCACTTTCATCAAGATAACTTGCATTTTTTAAGATATGATATTTTTTATTAGTGGAATATTCTAACAATGGTATCTTGCAATAGAGAAGGTTATTGTTTTGAACAATAATGTCTAACACTAACTCTTGTAGATTATCAAGTTTTATAATTTTGTCTCCATCAAAATATAATATTGCATAACTATCATCAAATTGAGACTCTATATTACTAACATAATAAACAGCCTTATGTAAATTTATTATTCCAAATAAATTTTTGGCATATTGATTTACATCAATAATAAATTCACTCTTTTTTATCTCTTTATTTTGTTCTATGCTATTATTGTTTATCTTAATTTCAAACTCTTCTATCAAAATATTATCAGTGATAAATTTAGACAATAATTTTTCGAAACCATCTTCTTTGAATCCCATTGCTTGAATGACAGAATCATATTGAAGTATGATTTGTGTCCCAGACTCTATCTCGTAATCTTCATTTTTTGTAAATGAGATATACTCGCTGTTTTGCTCTAAATCTATACTATATTTGTATTTCTCACCGTGATATTTTGTCACCACTTTTACATGAGATGAAAGCATAAAACAAGATAAAAATCCTATACCGAAATTTCCGATTGGATTGTAGCTGTGTTCATAGTTTAGAAAGTCTGTTGACTTATAGTAAGATTTTCCGACATTAAGAAAATACTTTTTAATGATATTTTCATTCATTCCCATGCCATTGTCTTTTACAATAATTTGGTTTTTATCTTTTAAAATATAGATCTCTATTGTAGGTTTATAATCACTTTGCAACTTCTCTTTTTTCACCATACAAGCATCTATAGAATTTTGAATCAATTCTCTTAGCCCTAACGACTTGCTACCATAAACAGATTCACCCATAAGTAGGTTCGTTACTGCTTTATAATCCATATTTAATTTTAAATCAGGAACGGTATAGCCGATAGGTTTAATGTTGTTTTGAACTTTTATATTTATATGTAACCTATATTTTTCTTGCATATCTGCCGTTTTTTCAACTGCAAGTTTTAATTCGTTTTCAATCCATTCGATATAGTTCAAAAGTTTTCTATGAACTTTAATCTCTTTAACTTCGCCATCAAGTCTAACTATTTTTAAATCATTTTTTTCAAATATCTTTTTTGTGTTGTCAATAGTGAAATTTTTCAACCACTCTTCATTACTATATTCGTTTAAGTCCATACTTTTATAAAGTTCAAGTGGTGTTCTCGTGGAATCAATGTCTAATATATCTGCTACTCGTAGAAGTATTGCTATAAATTGAGAATTATAAGAATACTCTCCTTTTAAGCTGTCTGTTTCTAAACTACTTACAAAGTTTTCACCTTCTGTATGACTTTGGCAAATTAAGCCTAAATCTTTGGCAAATGATATTGATGTATTTACTAATATAAAATATTCGCTATATCTGTTTACGACTAAATCATTAGCTATTTTTCCATGTTGAGTTCGGATTACTTCTTGGAGTGCTAATACTTCATTGGCAGAATTCTTTTTTATTTGTTCAAAACTTTGTTTATATAAATACTTAGAAGTGTTATCCTTAATCTTTGAAATCTCATTATCATCAAGTGACATTCCAATATCATGAAAAAGCCCTGCATAAATCATCAAAGCAAGTTCTAGTTGATTGAAATCATCAATATTAGCTTGTATCAACTCATACATGGTATTCATAATATTTATTGAATGATTAATGTCATGGTTTGTATAGTTTGGAAAGTTAATGGTAGTTTTTTTGTTTATTAGCGCTTCGATTAAATTTGATGTTTCTAAAACCTTTGAAGCGAATTGTTCATCTTTCTTTTTTAAAATTTTAAATAACTCAACATTCTCTATACTATTCATTTCAATTCCATAATATTATTTAATAAATTATATCTAAATACTTTCGATGTCGATTATTTTGAATTAAGATATATATTTTGATGAGTTTACTATTTGATAAAAGATGAAAAAAATTTTATAACTGACACATCGCTTCAATCTCTTCCACTCTCTTCGCAATCATCGCCGATAGATTCTCATAGCCGCTTTCAGTGACAAGGATATTATCTTCAATGCGGATACCGATGCCCCGATAGCGCTCATGGACAGACTCATCATCGGCGCGGAAGTACAGCCCCGGCTCGATAGTCATCACCATCCCCGCTTCAAAGGCTAACGATTCTCCCGCTTCGTCCACATACGGGCACGGATCATGAACATCCAACCCCATCCAGTGACCTATCCCATGCGGTGCATATTTTTTATGCTCTTTGGCTTCAATAAGAGCATTTCGTTCTCCAACCAATATTCCCAATTCGATTAAAGCGTCACAGAGTAACTCTTCACTGTAGCTTTGGAGCCAGTCCCGTTTCACATTAGGTTTAATCGCATCAATGACCCGCAATTGCACATCAAGAACTTTTTCGTACACTTCCTTCTGTGCCTCACTGAATTTTCCGTTGATCGGAAAGGTGCGGGTAATGTCACTGGCGTAGAGTTCCCACTCGCACGCCGCATCGATAAGGACTAAATCGCCCTCTCGAAGCTCATCACGGTTATCGACGTAATGGAGGGTATTGGCATTGTTCCCCCCTGCGACAATCGCTCCGTACGCTTCGCTCATCGCACCGCTGTTTAAAAAAACGTAACTCATTGCGGCTTGAAGTTGGTACTCCTTCATCCCTACACGACATTTTTGCATTGCGATGTGATGTGCTTCCGCCGTAATCGTGAGTGCTTTACGTATATGGGCGATCTCTAGCTCAGATTTAATCAACCGTAAGGTTCGAATCAGATGGGTAACATCACGAATGGAACGGATATGGCGTTTAACACCCCGCATGGATTGAAGTGCCTCTGCCGCCGTTTTGGCTTCGATCAGTCGCGGTGAGGCATTGTACAGATCTATGTAGAGATTGATATGCTCCCGTAAAAGTTCTTTGATCATCCCTGCGTATTCGGCACTCTCATGCACTTCATCGACGCTAAACCGCTTCAAAGCGCCATCAACGCCCAAACGTGCACCGTTCCAAAGGGCATGAATCTCATTATGCGCTTCAACAAATAAAATAGTTTTGGTGAATTCGTGAGTTTTGATCAGGACTAAAATAGAATTGTCTTCATTAAATCCGCAAAGATAATAAAAGTCACTGTTTTGACGGTAAGGGTACTCGGTATCGTTAGAGCGGGTTTTGGTAGGTGCAGAAGTGATTATCGCTACCCCCTCCTCCATAGAGTCGAGGAGTTTTGAGCGACGATTTAAAAAGTGTGTTTCATTCATGGCGTTATTGTGCCATAAATGGAACTAAATTAGAAATTTCTCTCTAAAAGTTTACCGACTTTGAGGATCGTGATGATACGATCGGCTTGTTTACCGACTCCGTCAATCATACTCGCTTCTTCGTTAACGGTATCCGGCGCAGGGCCGACATCTTTTTTCGGTAAACGTATCGCTTCAGTGAGACGATCGATCACAAATCCGGCAACGTCATCGTTATTTTTCATAACGATAAAGCGGGTCTCTTCGGTATGTTTTTGGGTTTCTAGTCCAAAACGTGAACGCAAATCGATCAATGGGATAACCGAACCGCGCAGATTAAAGACACCTAAAATATACTCAGGCGTTTGAGGAACTCGTGTCCAAGAGATCGGTTTGATAATCTCTTGAATGCTCAAAATGGGCACCGAGAACTCTTCATCCCCCACGATGAATCCGACCAATTGGATCACTTCATCGATTTTAATATCATCTCCGGAGAGGGCTTTGTTCTGCTTATTAATAATTTGTTGAAGTTTTTCGCTCATTGTTATAGCCCCTCATTAAATTTGATATTGCGTTTGACGACATTCATCAGATATTCCGGTGAATACGGTTTCGTGATGTATTCTACCATTCCTGATTCAACTCCGCGCATTCGGTCAGCTTTTCCGGTACGAGACGTAACCGCGATCAGTGGAAGATTTTTATACTTGTTGTACTTTTTAATCTCTGCCGCCAAGGTATATCCATCCATTCGCGGCATCTCAATATCGACTAACATTCCGTCAAAGTTATGATCGCCCTGTTTTAAGATATTCAGTGCTTCGACACCGTCGGTTGCTTCTACCAGAGTGATTCCCATCGGTTCAAGCGCTTTTCTCATAATGGTACGGTCAGTTTTTGAATCATCGACGATCATAACACAGTAGTCCGTCGGTGAAGTTTTAGCGCCGCCGCGTCCTTTGGCTTCCGCACTCTCTTGCCCAACGGTTGATTTAACCGATTTTGCCATTTGCATCAATGCCGCGACATCGACGATGAGGGTTACGCCGCCATCACCGCGAATGGTTGCACCCGCAATCCCCTCGATCCCTTTAAGGTATTCACCGAGAGATTTAATAACGATCTCCTCTTGTCCGACCAAAGAATCGACGATAAGACCGATTTTGCTCTCAGCCAATCCGAGAACAACGACATACGCATGTTCACTGTTATCAAATACGCGCTCAACTTCGAAAATGTCGCCGATATGGACAAGGGAAAGAACCTCATCACGAAGACGCATGACGGAACGGCTCTCAACCGTATAAATTTCATCTTTGCTGATACGAACCGTCTCAAGAACCGATGCGAGTGGAATCGCATAATACTCTTCCTGAACACCGACGAGCAATGCTTGAATAATCGCAAGGGTAAGAGGGATTTTCAGTTTCATCGACGTACCCTGACCCACTTCGGAGTCGATGTCGATCATTCCGTTGAGTTTTTCGATATTCGTTTTAACAACGTCCATCCCTACACCGCGTCCCGAAACACTCGTAACTTGTGCGGCAGTTGAGAATCCCGGACGGAAAATGAGACCGAATGCCTCTTTCTCAGACATCGTATCGGCTTCTTTTTCGGTAATAATATTTTTCTCAATCGATTTAGATTTGAGCATATCGGCATCAAGCCCTTTACCGTCATCAATAATCTGGATAACGATATGGTTACCTTCGTGGTATGCTTTAAGCTGAATGGTTCCACCCTCTTCTTTACCGGCAGCAAGACGTACTTCCGGTGTCTCGATTCCGTGGTCACAAGAGTTACGGATAATGTGTACTAGCGGATCACCGATCTCTTCAACGATTGATTTGTCAAGCTCCGTCTCTTCACCGGTAATTTCCAACTCAATTTTTTTGTTTAGTTCACGTGATAGGTCACGGATCATACGAGGGAATTTATTAAACACTTTTCCGATCGGTAACATACGGGTTTTCATAACGGCGATTTGCAAGTCGGTCGTTACCAATGAGACAATCGATACGACTTGGTTTAGCTCTTCAAGGAAAGCTTCCCCTTCGTAACGCTCTTCAACATCGTCATTGATTTTGATAAGGCGATTTTTACCGAGTACGAGTTCTCCGATAAGATTCATCAAATGGTCAAGTCGTTTGACGTCGACACGGATGGTTTGTTCGACTGCTGATCCGCCACGATTTTCACCATCGTCTTTCGCTTCAACTTTTTTAGGTGCCGGAGCAGCTTTTGCGACAGGTGCAGGTTCGCTTTTAGGGGCGGCAGGTGGAGTAACCGGTACAGGAGCGGATGCTGCCGGTGCTACTGGCTCAGGTTCTTGAGCTTTATTTGAACGCTTCGCGGCATCTTCGGCTTGACGCACTGCAATAAGACGCTCGATTTCTGCTTCAACTTCCTCATCGCTCATCCCTGAATAATCCGGTTCTTCTTCGGCTGAAGGGGTCGATGATTTTGCTGAATTGGCACGTTTAGCCGCATCTTCAGCCTGACGGACTGCAATAAGGCGCTCAATTTCCGCTTCAACTTCAGCATCGCTCATCCCTGAGTAGTCAGGCTCTTCTTCACTTACGGCTGCAACGGCAGGTTTAGGCTCAGGTGCAGGGGTTGATGGAGCTGCTGCCGGTGCAGGGACTGTTTCACCTAATGATGTACCGTTTGCGACGGCATCCAAACGTGCAACACATGGATTTACTTCCAATCCGCTATCTTCTCCGCTGTCACGGATACGGACAAGGAGCGCTTTCATCAAATCAATCGATTCGAGGATAACGTCCATAACGTCAGCATCGATGACCAAATCTCCATGACGTGCCATATTGAGCAAATTTTCCATATGGTGCGTCAAATGGGTCAATACATCGAAATTTAAGAACGAACTTGCCCCCTTAATCGTATGGGCAACCCGGAATATACGATTTAGAAGATCCAAATCATCGGGTCGTGACTCCAACTCGACAAGGTCTTGGTCAAGCTGTTCAATCAGTTCAAACGACTCAACCAAAAAGTCTTGTAATATCTCTTGAAATTCATCCATTGCCTAACCCCTATTCAATATGAGCACGTACGACACGTGCTACTTCATCGTAAAATAAATTCGAATCGAATTTGACCAAGTATGCCTCTCCGCCGGCTTCTTTTCCGCGAAGTTCACTGAAATAATCGCTGATCGAAGAGTTGAAAACGATCGGAATCATTTTGAATCTTGGGTCGGCTTTTACATTCGCTGCAAAGTGAAATCCGTCCATCAACGGCATCTCAATGTCTGAAGCGATAAGACGAAGTTTTGAAGAGATACTCTCCCCGTATTTGGAATACATATCTTCCAAGATTCTAAGGCCGTTCTCACCGTCAGTCGCTTCAATAACATCAAAGCCCATCTGCTCTAATGCGTCTTTGATAATACGGCGTGCAGTAGAGCTGTCATCCAACAGAAGAACATACCCGGTAAAGTTGTATTTACCGTCTTCAAGTTTGCCGCTAGCCGGTTGATAGAGCCCCAGTTCTTGGACAACACTTTCCAAATCGAGGATTAAAAGAACCGCATCGTCTTCAATACGGGTAACTCCCGTAATCTTGGAGCTATCCATCCCGCCATCACCCGAAATAAATGATGCGGGTTCAATATCTTTCCAGTTGATACGGCGGATTCGTTTCGCTTCATGGACAACAAATCCGATCAGAATGTTATTGAATTCAGTAATAATAACCCGAGACTCTTTTTCTATTCCATCAGGTGCGTCAACACCCATCCATTTGGCCAAATTCACTACGGGAATAACAACACCGCGAAGGTCAAAAATACCTTCGATAAACGGCGGGGTTCCCGGTAATTCGGTGAGTTTTGGAAATCGGATGATTTCACGCACTTTTGCGACGTTTATACCATATATACCCTCGTATACTTCATCGCCTTCGCGCTTAAATATACGAAAATCGACAAGCTCCATCTCGTTGCTGCCGACTTTTAAAGTATCTCCTTGTCCCTTCATCGGGGCTCCTTACGAAAAATTGCTTCGTGCAATAACGTCTTATTTTGACTTGATTGTACAGTAAAGTATCTTTCATTGCAAGCAAAAGCACCCACATTAATGTAATGCAATTGAGAGAAATGAAAAGAGCAATTCTGATGAAAATGCCCCTCGATCAGAACATCA
>NZ_MIBU01000166.1:0-1316 GCF_001830725.1 Sulfuricurvum sp. RIFOXYD12_FULL_44_77 | reverse complement strand
AGCAACTCCTATACCAAAAGAGATTACAATGTGATATTTTCAACGGGAGGAAATTATGGCAAAACGACTTATTAAAGATGAGCGAATTAAGACGATCATCCATAACATTGCCGAGGATTTCCGTTTTTCTCATGAAACGGGTGACTACGCGTTATTGTTTTATAAAGCGGATACGGAAGGGGTGATTCGCGGAGCCGATATCGACTCGATGATCGAGTATCTCTCTACCGGACTCACCGAACTGCAAGATAATATTCAATGGCGTCGGGAGTTCTTGAGTGACAATCCGGGCATTGATGAGATGCGGATGCTCGAAAATCTCGGCGTCATCGAAAAAGAGTATATCGATCTGCTCGAATTTTTACGTTAGGGTTTCGGTTTATACGGTTCAAGGGGCATCTTTTTGCCGATGGCGTATTGAATCCCCCCTTGTAAATCGATAACGTTATACCCTTGCTGTTTTCCTAAAAAATTACCGACGATTTGGGTACGGTTTCCGCTGTTGCAGATGAGGGCGAATTTTTCCCCTTTTTTGACCACTTTATTCAGTTTCCCCAAAAAAGCTTCGACGTTGTAGTTTCCCTGTTCGTCAAAAAACATAATCGGATACGAACCTTTAACCAGACCTGTCGTTTTCCATTCCGATGGGGTTCGGATATCGATAATTTTGATTTTGGAATCAATCAGCTTTTTATCGATCGGTTGGGCAGAGTAATCGGCCATCAACGTTGTAGCCAAAAGCAAAATGGCAATGAATAGAATACGCATACTAAATCCTCTTAAGGGTATAATAGCGGTATTGTATCGATGAATGATTAATATGAGGTTTTATGGGCGAATCTAAAACAGAAAATGCAAAACGGCTCCGCTACATTCGGCTATTGAGTCGTTTTATCAACGGAATACTCTCGTTTCTCGCAAAAAGCGATAGTCCGACGAAAGAGCAGTTTGATCAAAAAGTAGATATGAATTTTCGCTTTTTAGAAAAAAATGAAGCGGTCAAACTTTATAAAGATGAATACCTCGTCCTTGAAGCACTAGGACAGAAGATTCTTGATTTTCGAGCAAGTGATGAGGAGATTGAAACGATTAAAGAGGAACTTTTTTATGCTCAAAATCAGCTCGAGAAACGGGTGAATGCCAGCCGCTATAAAAAATCAAAACACGATAATCATGCAACAGACGGTTGGTAATTACATAACCTCTAAATGTTCTAAGAGGATTTTGGTTCCCAATCCGATTAGGATAAGCCCTCCCAACATTTCCGCTTTACTCTCCAGCAATGAACCCAATTTCTTTCCGACATAGACGGCCGC
>NZ_MIBU01000165.1:0-1324 GCF_001830725.1 Sulfuricurvum sp. RIFOXYD12_FULL_44_77 | reverse complement strand
TTATGCCGTGAACTGCGATCGGATCGGATTGGGGAAGGTTATTGATAATTTAATCGAAAACGGGGTGAAATATTCACCGAAAAACCCTATAATCACGATCACACTTCAAGAAAATACAGTCAATATTTGCGATAATGGAATCGGGATGGATGAGATCACCTTGATGCACATTTACGATCGCTATTACCAGAGTGATTCGACGATGGCCGGGTATGGAATCGGTTTGAATCTGGTGAAGCGTTATTGTGACCGTTACGGTATTGCACTGCACATCTCTTCTCACATTAATGAGGGGACATGTGTCAAACTTGAATTTAAAAAAAGGGGAATAGTAAATGGATAACAGTTGGTTGGAATTTGCACACTCGGCGGTAGATTACGGAATTATCGGGATTTTGGTGATTATGAGTGTGGTCTCTTTATGGCTTTTTATTGAGCGACTTATGGCATACGGTGCAGTACGCATCGGTGATTATGAGACCAAAGAGGAGCTAGAACTCGATTTGGGAGATAATGTCTCTACGATTGCGACTATCGGTTCGAATGCTCCGTACGTAGGGCTTTTAGGGACGGTATTAGGGATTATGATTACCTTTTATTCTCTCGGTGATGTCGGAGCCGTTGATCCAAAGAAAATTATGACAGGTCTTGCGTTGGCACTTAAAGCGACCGCTATGGGTCTGGTAGTTGCTATCCCTTCTATTATTTTCTATAATATTTTGCTCCGTAAGATGGAACGTATTTTGACACTGTGGGATATCAACGCCCACTCCAAACGAGGATAGTCGTATGAGAATGAAACGGATCGATACGATCAACGTTATCCCTTTCATCGACATTATGCTCGTTCTTTTGGTCATGGTTCTGACAACGGCAACGTTTATTAAGACGGGGTTGATCCCTGTTGATCTCCCCGAAGCCAAAGGCTCTGCCGCAGAACATAAACCATCGGAGCTAAAGCTTACCATTCAAAAAGACGGAACGCTGATGCTGGGCGATGAAAAAACACCGATAACTCTAGCGGAGTTTGAACAGAAGGTGACAGAGGGGGGCAAAGAGATGACCGTTGTCCTCTACAGCGATAAAGAGGCGGCGTTTCAAAACTTCGTGGGTGTTATGGATGTATTGAAACGCCTTGGGCATGAACAGCTCTATATTGTGACCGATAAACAGAAATAATGATGCACCAAATTAGTAACTACGTCTATGCACGCGATGAGTTACTGCGGTGGGATATCCCTACCGCACGCCTCCCCAACCCCTACCACGATTTTCCCTATATGGTTCTGGAGGGGGTTTTAAGCCCTTCCGAATGCCGCTCTAT
>NZ_MIBU01000164.1:5292-5933 GCF_001830725.1 Sulfuricurvum sp. RIFOXYD12_FULL_44_77 | reverse complement strand
CCAATCATCATTTTTCTCTTTTGTAAGGGTCATCTCGACATCAACAACTGCACCTACCGCACGCTGAAGTGCTTCGGCGAATTGTTCAATCCCCCACATTACCGTCTCTAAGTCTTCTTCACTTCGAACGATAAATCCATCATCAATCTCTTCAAATCCAACGGGTAATACATCGACAAGAAAATCACTAAACAGCTCAAGATGCGATGATGGTTTTACCACCAGCATATAATAGTAATCTTGCATTAACCCTCTGTACCGAGTACTGCAGCAAGCTTTTCTTTGAGTACTTGAGGAGTAAACGGTTTAACGATATAGTTGTTTACACCGGCTTTGAGGGCAGTAATAACTTCCGCTTTCCCCCCCTCTGTCGTAACCATAATAATAGGAAGATCAGCAAAACGCGCATCAGCTCGTACTTTTTTGACCAATTCCAAACCGTTCATTTCCGGCATATTCCAGTCGGTAATCAACATTCCCATATCGGGATTTTCATTCAGAACCGACCACCCTTGGACACCGTCTTCACCTTCTAAGACATCTTCATAACCGAGTCGAGAAAGTGTATTTTTGATAATACGGCGCATTGTCGAGCTATCATCTACAACCAATAATTTCAAAGCACGTCCTTTTAATGATAC
>NZ_MIBU01000164.1:0-5272 GCF_001830725.1 Sulfuricurvum sp. RIFOXYD12_FULL_44_77 | reverse complement strand
TTAGTGATACATTTTTACAGAATTAATACCCAATGATAACCTAACCAACTTTGCGGTAAGTTTAAAAAAAGCGTTTGAGGTCAATTCTACCCTCATAAAAAGCTTTTCCGACGATTACGCCGGAGACTTCGCCGCTTTTTAGCAATGCTTCGATATCGCTCTCATCTTTTACACCGCCGCTGGCTATTGTAGGTATACCCGATGCTTGAGCAATCTCAAGGGTAAAATCGACATTTACCCCAGAAAGTGTACCGTCACGTCCAACATCGGTACAAATAATCGCTTCTACCCCCGCATCTGCGAACGCACGAGCTAAATCCGTGGCTTTCATCGTGCTCACTTCACCCCATCCCTCAACCGCGACATAGCCGTCAATCGCATCGATACCGACGACGATAGGATACTTAGCCGCCATCGTTTTAACAAACTCGGGATCACGAAGAGCAATCGAGCCTAAAATCAGTCGATCAATCCCCAAATCTAAATAACGCTGAATCGTCACTTCATCTCGAATTCCGCCGCCGAGTTGCAATTTGACATTACAATTTGCTCGAATGGCACGAATCTGCTCCAGATTTTTCGGCTCTCCCGCAAATGCACCGTTCAAATCAACCAGATGAACCCACTGCGCACCCATCTCTTCAAAAGTTTTAACGAGTTCCCAAGGGGTATCGGAATAAATTTTCGCACTCTCCATTAACCCTTTGGTCAGACGTACCGCTTTGCCGTCTTTTAAATCAATTGCCGGAAAAATAGTCATAAAAATAAATCCTTTAGAGGTTGATAAAATTTTTGAGTATATTCAGCCCGTTATCGTGGCTTTTTTCAGGATGGGGCTGTATCCCCATCACATTCTCGTGCGCCACCGCACTCGTAAAACGGTAGCCGTAAACAGATTCGCCGATACTGTCATTTTGGGATGTACAGAGGGCATGGTAGGAGTGGACGAAATAGAGGTAATGGGCTTCATCTAACCCCTGAAACAGAGGATGATCCGTCGTAAACATCCGATTCCATCCCATATGAGGAACTTTCAAAGGGGTATGAAAACGGCTGGTGTCAAATGCCACGACTCGCCCTTGAATCAGTCCAAGCCCCTCGGAAATGCCGAACTCTTCACTTGATTCAAATAAAAGCTGCATCCCCAAACAAATACCGAGAAGGTATTTTCCGCTTTGTGCGTATTCACGCACCGCTTCATCCATACCGCGTTCTCGCAAATGTTCCATCGCATCTCCGAATGCACCGACACCGGGGAGAATAATACGATCATATGTCTTCAGCTTCTCGGGATCGGATTCGACAACCACCTTTTCACCCAACAGATCAAAAGCATTTTTAACACTGGCAAGATTGCCCATATTGTAATCGACGATAGCTATCAACGATGTTCTCCTAAATTGGTAAAACGGATATAGATGGCAAGCCCCACAAGGAGCATCGCCACTCCGCCGATAATGTAAATCGCATTCACAAGCATATGCGGTTCGGTCATCGCAAATTTAAAGACGAGCATCAACGCTTCAATCGAGAGTGCAATGATAATCGAACCTAAAAAACGGACCATTGTTTTATGAATGCTCGATGAGGGATCGCTTTTCGGACGTCCTAACACTTCCTCCTCAAAGAGCGTTTTGACCAAATCGAGGATTGCCAGAGAGAGGGTCAGAAGGATCGTCGCTTCAAAAATATCTTTAATTTCGATTCGATCATACTGACCCATTCCGTACGACAAAAATCCTTCTATCCCTTTTACAAAAAGGAGTAAAGAGACTAATGCGAGGACTACGGTAAATGCCCCGTACGCTACTCTGAAAAAACGTCCTGCTGCCGATTCAAGCGCCATAGGATGAGCAATTTTCAACACTTCGGCCAACGGCATATCGATACAGGCTACGTAAACGATTTCACCGTGTTCATCGAAAATAGGCTCCGATGCCGTAACGGTCAATTCGTCGTTAAGCAAAGAGGGATAGGGATCGGTAATCGTACATCGGCGCTCATGCATAGCGCGATAATAATAGGCTCTCGTAGATCGACTTTCCCCAATCTCTTCCTCTTTTTTTCCGCTTTTGAGATAGGTTGGAGTGACTTGATTCCCCGCAGCATCGAGGATGTATGCCGCTTCAAGTCCCTTAAGATCACCCCGAATTTTTAGTAAACGGGCGGTTAGGGATTCTATCGAAACGGAAGGGAGGTGATTCGGGAGATTTTTATGGAACAAATAACAAAAATAGGCTCGTGCTTTCGGGCGGATTTCTGCAAACTGCTGAATATCTTGAACAACCATTATCTCTCCTCTCCTTACACCTGTAATTGATGCGGATTGTAGCTTAGTTGCGCTATAGTTATGCTTATGAATACTCGAAATTTCCGAATCGCTATTGTACGATTAAGCGCATTGGGCGACATCGTCAATACTGCCGTAGTCTTGCAGATTATCCGCAAATATTACCCTAATGCAACTATTGACTGGTATGTTGAGGAAGCATTTGCCTCGATTTTACAAAACCATCCTCTCATCAATGAAGTGATCCCCGTCCCCCTCAAACGGATCAAAAAAACAAAAAGTTTTACACTTCTGAGAGAGACGATCCGTTCGCACGAATCTGCTCCAGATTTTTCGGCTCTCCCGCAAATGCACCGTTCAAATCAACCAGATGAACCCACTGCGCACCCATCTCTTCAAAAGTTTTAACGAGTTCCCAAGGGGTATCGGAATAAATTTTCGCACTCTCCATTAACCCTTTGGTCAGACGTACCGCTTTGCCGTCTTTTAAATCAATTGCCGGAAAAATAGTCATAAAAATAAATCCTTTAGAGGTTGATAAAATTTTTGAGTATATTCAGCCCGTTATCGTGGCTTTTTTCAGGATGGGGCTGTATCCCCATCACATTCTCGTGCGCCACCGCACTCGTAAAACGGTAGCCGTAAACAGATTCGCCGATACTGTCATTTTGGGATGTACAGAGGGCATGGTAGGAGTGGACGAAATAGAGGTAATGGGCTTCATCTAACCCCTGAAACAGAGGATGATCCGTCGTAAACATCCGATTCCATCCCATATGAGGAACTTTCAAAGGGGTATGAAAACGGCTGGTGTCAAATGCCACGACTCGCCCTTGAATCAGTCCAAGCCCCTCGGAAATGCCGAACTCTTCACTTGATTCAAATAAAAGCTGCATCCCCAAACAAATACCGAGAAGGTATTTTCCGCTTTGTGCGTATTCACGCACCGCTTCATCCATACCGCGTTCTCGCAAATGTTCCATCGCATCTCCGAATGCACCGACACCGGGGAGAATAATACGATCATATGTCTTCAGCTTCTCGGGATCGGATTCGACAACCACCTTTTCACCCAACAGATCAAAAGCATTTTTAACACTGGCAAGATTGCCCATATTGTAATCGACGATAGCTATCAACGATGTTCTCCTAAATTGGTAAAACGGATATAGATGGCAAGCCCCACAAGGAGCATCGCCACTCCGCCGATAATGTAAATCGCATTCACAAGCATATGCGGTTCGGTCATCGCAAATTTAAAGACGAGCATCAACGCTTCAATCGAGAGTGCAATGATAATCGAACCTAAAAAACGGACCATTGTTTTATGAATGCTCGATGAGGGATCGCTTTTCGGACGTCCTAACACTTCCTCCTCAAAGAGCGTTTTGACCAAATCGAGGATTGCCAGAGAGAGGGTCAGAAGGATCGTCGCTTCAAAAATATCTTTAATTTCGATTCGATCATACTGACCCATTCCGTACGACAAAAATCCTTCTATCCCTTTTACAAAAAGGAGTAAAGAGACTAATGCGAGGACTACGGTAAATGCCCCGTACGCTACTCTGAAAAAACGTCCTGCTGCCGATTCAAGCGCCATAGGATGAGCAATTTTCAACACTTCGGCCAACGGCATATCGATACAGGCTACGTAAACGATTTCACCGTGTTCATCGAAAATAGGCTCCGATGCCGTAACGGTCAATTCGTCGTTAAGCAAAGAGGGATAGGGATCGGTAATCGTACATCGGCGCTCATGCATAGCGCGATAATAATAGGCTCTCGTAGATCGACTTTCCCCAATCTCTTCCTCTTTTTTTCCGCTTTTGAGATAGGTTGGAGTGACTTGATTCCCCGCAGCATCGAGGATGTATGCCGCTTCAAGTCCCTTAAGATCACCCCGAATTTTTAGTAAACGGGCGGTTAGGGATTCTATCGAAACGGAAGGGAGGTGATTCGGGAGATTTTTATGGAACAAATAACAAAAATAGGCTCGTGCTTTCGGGCGGATTTCTGCAAACTGCTGAATATCTTGAACAACCATTATCTCTCCTCTCCTTACACCTGTAATTGATGCGGATTGTAGCTTAGTTGCGCTATAGTTATGCTTATGAATACTCGAAATTTCCGAATCGCTATTGTACGATTAAGCGCATTGGGCGACATCGTCAATACTGCCGTAGTCTTGCAGATTATCCGCAAATATTACCCTAATGCAACTATTGACTGGTATGTTGAGGAAGCATTTGCCTCGATTTTACAAAACCATCCTCTCATCAATGAAGTGATCCCCGTCCCCCTCAAACGGATCAAAAAAACAAAAAGTTTTACACTTCTGAGAGAGACGATCCGTTCCCTCAAATCTGCTCCCCCCTACGATCAGATTATCGATGCGCAAGGGTTACTCAAATCGGCACTCGTCGCCTCGTTTTTAAAAGGGAATGTACACGGGTTTGACCGTCACAGCGCACGGGAAGCGATTGCCGCATGGTTTTACGATACGGCTTCCGCAATCCCTTATGAGATGAATGTTATCAAACGCAATGTTCTCGTCATAACCGAAGCACTGCACATCCCCTACGATGAAAACGACATACTGAACAAAGTGCCTCTTTTCCCTCTCATCAAGAGACCTCAAGAGCTTAGCCCCCTAAAAAATATTGCCTGTGTTATCGGAGCCTCTTGGCCGAGCAAGTGCTATCCGAAAGAACATTTTGCATCATTGTGCGACGCCCTATCCTATCCGTGTTTTTTGATCTGGGGAAGTGAGGATGAGCGTCTTGATGCGCAGTGGATTGCACAGCACTCTTCCAACGCGCATGTTGCTCCGAAAATGTCGCTGATTGAACTGGTCAGTTTTATCGGACATTGTGATCTCATCATCGGTAACGATACGGGACCTACCCATATGGGGTGGGCGATGAACCGCCCTTCCATCACCCTTTTCGGCCCCACGAATGAGCGGATGATTTTCCCAACCGT
>NZ_MIBU01000163.1:0-1332 GCF_001830725.1 Sulfuricurvum sp. RIFOXYD12_FULL_44_77 | reverse complement strand
ATATGGTCAATTTTTGCCATATTGGTAAATATTTTATGACTTATCGATGCACTGTCTTCTTTAATCTGCTCAACATTATGAATCAATTGTCCCATGACACTTTTAAACTGATCGAGTTTTTGGGATGAATCAAGTGCATACTCCTCAACGCGTTCGCTGTTTTCAAGCATCCCTACCGAATTTTGTTTCAGGACACTAATATTCGCTTCCACTTCACTGGTCGCTTTTTGTGTCCGCTCCGCCAATTTACGCACTTCATCGGCAACGACGGCAAATCCTCGTCCATGTTCTCCTGCACGAGCAGCTTCAATCGCCGCATTAAGTGCCAACAAGTTGGTTTGATCCGAGATATCTTTAATCAGTGTAATAACGTTTGAAATTTCACTCACATTATGATTCAGTTGCTCCGAATTTGCTCTAGAGTCATTAATCATTTCGGTAATTTTAGACATACTTGCCATAATCTCATCCGTTTGATTACTCACGCTGTCAACAACATCTCCCGTATCGTGATTGAGCGTATTCACTTCATACAGATTTTGGATATTGCTCTCTAGTGAATTTCTAAGATTGCCTGCATTGTGAATAGATCCTTGAATCATTTGGCGTGCAAGCGTCAACGACATCTCATTTTTTTCCATCTGTTCTTCAGATATTTCCTTCTCATGCATCGCCTCTTTTGCCTTTTCTTCGGCAACCAATGCAATCTTTTCAACTTTTTCAATAAAAATATTGAAGCTCATTGCCGCTTTGCCGATTTCATCGCTTGATGAAACTTTTAACCGTTTACTCAAATCAGCATCACCGCTCGCCAACTCTTGCGCGATCGAATCGAGATTTTCAATAGGCTCCGTAACCGCTCGACGTACAATCACAATAAGGAGTATAAGAATTACCCCGTCCATTACTGTCATAATGACGACTTGACGCAACAACGAATCCTCAGATTGATTAATCAGGTTTTCAACCGTTTCCAATTTTTTAGCGGAAAAAGCATATCCTACTGATTCTCCTGAAAAATCTTTAATAACAATAGGGGTAACATAATAATTTTCTGTTGTAAACGAAGCTGCTTTAGGATCAAACTCAGTTTTGCTTAACTCTCCCAAAAATCCCTTATCAACCGCATCTTCTTTTACCGCAAGGGTAAAATTTTTACCGATCCTAGGGGCATCTTTAAGTTCCATTGCATTCTCTAAAAAGCGGTTGTCAAGCCCTATAACGATTTCCGTTCCGAAGTTTTTTCGAATATCTTTAATGACAGAATTAAGTCCTTGCATAAACTCAACCGATCCTACGTATTCCCCTCCTGAGATAATAGGGGCAATTCCG
>NZ_MIBU01000162.1:0-5361 GCF_001830725.1 Sulfuricurvum sp. RIFOXYD12_FULL_44_77 | reverse complement strand
AAGTAAACTGCTGGCGTCCTGCCTCTTTAGAGGTGTACATAGCGACATCGGCATGATGGAGAAGGGATTCAACGGTTTGTCCGTCTTGGGGAAAAATACTGATCCCGATACTACATGCACTTAGAATCTCATTTCCTTGAATAAGAAAAGGGGTCTCGAAAAGTTTCAATATTTTTTCAGCTACGGTCGTAAAATGGCTTTTTGATACTCCGTCATCGATGAGAAGGACAAATTCATCTCCTCCGTTACGTGCGATCGTATCTCCTTTACGGGTCATTGTTCGTATCCGTTTGGCCACCTGAATCAAAAGCTGATCACCGATCAAATGTCCTAACGTATCATTAACCTCTTTGAAATGGTCTAAGTCAATAAAAAAGATTGCGAACTCTCCGCCGGAACGTGTTTTTCGCTCAATCGCGTGATCGATTCGATCGGCAAGAAGACGGCGATTAGGCAAATGAGTTAAAGAGTCATGCATCGAAATATGAGTAAGCTTTTTTGTTTTGTGGAGTAATTTATTTTGGATATCGAGATAGTTACTGATATCGTGACGAATTTCGAGGTAGGCTATGACTATTCCATCGGCATCAAATATTGGTCGAGCAGCAACGTCAATATGATGTTTTTTCCCTTTTTTATCGGTATGCACATGGCGTTGAGTAGAGGGTTTTTTCGTTTTAGAAACATGCTCTATCGGACAGAGATGGGAACCTTCTGCACATGCACCGCTTGTATTATCCGATATTTTATAACATTTGGGAAGTAGTGCATTGACATCTTCTCCCCCTAACTTTTTTGCCGCTTTATTCATCATACTGACACTGAAATCAAGTTCAATGTACATGATAGGATCGGGTATTTCATCGATGATCGTCTGCATCATCGTATGTGAGCGTACCAGCGATTTCTCGAGATTCAACACGCGAGCCACTTTTTCAAAAGCTTGGAGTAACAAGTGTGGATCGGTCGGTTTTAATATATAATCATCGACATGCAGAGTGATACTTTTGAGGAGTAAATGGGTATCACTAAAGGCAGAATTGATAATGATCGGCAGATTGGGAGATATTTCACGCATCCGTGCAATCATTTCCAATCCACCCATTTTAGGCATTTGAAGATCAGTTAAGACGATGTCGGGGCGAGAAGTTTCAAAGAGAGCAAGCCCCTCTTCACCGTTTCGGGCGACAAAAATGGTTTTGAAATATTCCTGAAATGCTCCGATAAAAGCATCAATCGTTGCTTCGTTATCTTCTACATAGAGAAGGGTGAATTTTTTAAGCATACGGCACCGTGAGTAAAGAAATTTTTGTCATCATTCCACCTTCAAATGGCAGCATCTGGATTGATCCCCCCATACTGTTTTCGATAATCATTTTTGACATATACAATCCGATTCCTGTCCCCTCTTTTTTCTCTTTAGTCGTAAAATAGGGTTCAAATACCCTTGCAATTACCTCTGTAGATGCCCCTCCGCCGTTATCGGTGATGAGAATATTGATAATCTCAGCTTCTTGTTCAAAGGTTATTTTTATGCTCCCCTCCGGGGTATTATTTTTGATTAATGCATCTTTTGAGTTGTTGAAAATATTGAGTAATACCTGTGCAAATTCATTTTCAAATCCATGAATCTGCGCATCATTCTGATGGTCATTTTGAATGGTGATACCGTGATGATCAAAGGTGTCTTTGACAAAAAAGATCGTTTTTTCAATGACATCATGGAGTGAGAAAATCTTTTTCGATTTGTTGGGACTGAAAAAATCTCTAAAATCATCGATGGTGGCGGACATGTGCTGAATGTTCTTTTGGGACTCTTCGACAAAGGTGTTAAATGCGTTCTCGTCGATACTATGATTTTCGAATTTTTTTTGTATTCCGAAAAGATTTAAGGCGAGGGTATTGAGCGGTTGACGCCATTGGTGGGCGATATTGCCGATCATCTCCCCCATACTGGCGAGTTTGGACTGTTGGAACATCAGCTCTTGGTTGCGGATAATATCTGTTTTGTCGGTAAAGCTTATGATGACCCCGTAATCGTCGTTGGAGAGATTGATCCGTTTTATTTGGAACCAGTATATTCGGTGATCGATGGTCAAGTCATACTGCACTTCGTTGGTGTTTTGTACGACACTTTTAATGTTTTCAAAAAGATTCGGTATCGGAAAATGTTCGTGGATAATGATTTCACTGAGATTGATCCGATTGGTGTAATTGATCTCAAAAAACTTCTCAACTCCTTTGGTATGGAGGAAAAGATCGAGATTTTTGTCCAAGATCAACACGTCGGTATTAATTACCTCCACCACTTTATTCAGGGCTTCGTTGACAAAGGCGAGTTCATTGTTCTTGTGCTCGAACTCATCATTGACGGTACGCAACTCTTCATTGGTACTTTGAAGCTCTTCATTGGAGGTTTCCAGTTCCTCATTCGTAGATTGCAATTCCTCATTCGTGGACTGAAGCTCTTCGTTGGTACTTTGGAGTTCTTCATTGGAGGTTTCGAGCTCTTCTATGGTGATTTGAAGCCGCTCTTTGAGGGCGGAGAGTTCATTTTCGAGGATATTGAAATCATACCCGTCTACGGTTTGGGGCTGATAGGTGAGGAGCGGTGAACTCTCTTTTTCATTGATATCATCAAAGGTGATAAAAAAACTGTTTTCCGAGAGTTTATTACGCCCCAACGGAAAAACGGTGATGATGACATAGTTACGCTCATCCGCGAGGGGGAGAATACGGATTTTTTTCGAAGCGACCACTTGTTCGTTTCGGATCGCTTCACTGAGTGTTGCCCGCAAATCCAACCGTAAAAAATCAGAGGTCTGTCGATAGACATCATTGGTGACAAGCCCTTGCGGATTGGAGATGTATTTGTTCTCACCTTTGAAAAACAAAATAGTACCGTTGGTATCGACGACAATCCCGTTAACGGCAAAAAATGAGGTGACTGCGGCGTTGATCGAGCTGTTGACATCGAGACTGTTCACTTCATCCCGTAATTTTTTCGATCCCCGCTTGAACTCTTTTTTTTGAAAATAGGCGAGGGCTTCGATATCGACAACTCCGGTGTCGTTGGATTTACGATAAATTTTATATTTGTTATCGATGATCGAAAACAGATTGGTCAATGTGCCGATGGTTTCAGAGGAACCTAAAAACATGAGCCCCTGATAGCGCAATGCGTAATAAAAAATACTTTGTACCCGTTGTTGAAGGTCAGGATTAAAATAGATGAGGAGATTGCGGCAACTGACAAGATCAAGATTTAAAAACGGAGGGTCTTTAATCACATCGTGTTTGGAGAAGACGATCATGTCCCGTATCGCTTTGGTGGGGGTATAGCGGTGATTTTTTTCGACAAAATAGAGTTTAATCAACTCAGGGTCGATGTGGCTTATTTCCTCTTCACTAAAACTTCGGCTTCGAGCTTCATCGATTGCCTCTTCACTGACATCGGTGGCAAAAATGGTCACTTTTTTTGTGAGCTCCATTTTTTTAAGGAGTTCGGTGATGACAATAGCGATGGAGTAGGCTTCGTCTCCGGTAGCACACCCCGCAACCCATATTCGCACCGTATTGTCGAGTTTGCTGATGAGCAATTTTTCCAAATGGACGTCGATTGCGGTAAATGCTTCTTTATCACGAAACAAGGAAGTGACGATGATGAGGAGCTCTTTTTTCAGATTCAGTATTTCAGCCGGAGAGCGTTGCAACAGCGCGATGTACTCGTCCACACTTTCCGATTTGGTCTCCGTGATTCTACGCTCAAGACGGCGATGAATGGTCGCCTCTTTGTAGTCGCTAAAATCAACTTCCCCTTTTTGGTTGAGTAGGCTGAAAACTTTGTCAATATTGTCCAGAACATCAAAATGACGATCAAAATAGGTGGGATCGTCAATAGCGTAAATAATCCCTTGCGCAAGGAGTTCAGGAGGGAGTACCGCATCGACGGCTTGGGTGTCGATAGCGGCTTTGGGCATTGAAAAATATTTCGCTTTCTCATTTTGGGCGAGGGCAATTCCGCCGCTTTGTTTAATCGCTACAATCCCCTCTGCTCCGTCACTTCCGGTACCGCTTAAGATAATGCCGATCGCTTTTTCTTTCTTCTCTAAGGCGAGCGATTTAAAAAAGCGGTTCACCGAGGGTTTAGGGTAGGGTTTTAGGGGTGGAACAAAGAGCGAAAATTGGCTATTCTCGATGACAAGGTCAAAATTAGGGGGGCAAAAATAGATAATATTGCCCAACGGCTCCATCGTATCGGTAATCTCAATGATCGGAATTTTGGAATACTTTTGGAGCAGTGACCCCAACATCGTAGGTTGTTTGGGATCGAGATGCTGTGTGATGACATACGTAATACTCTCGGAGGGTTCAATATTTTGGATAAATTTTAAGAGGGCTTCAAATCCTCCCGCACTTGCACCGATTCCGACAATGGTTAAATTTTTATACGCATCGGTGGGATGTCTCTTTTTTGCCATAAGTTTAGACCATCCCTTTAATCTGCTGTATCAATTGTTGGATTGCGGTAACATCTTTTTGTACCCCAAGAAAATATTTTAGTTTGTGTGTTTTTTTATCGAAGATAGGACTGATTGTCACTTCGTTGTAGATAAGTTTTCCCGATTTGTGATAATTGCGGAGGGTTACCGTGATATCTTTTTGGGCTTGTATCGCTTGACGTATCTCTTCGAGTGCCGACTGATCACGATCATCCCCCTGTAAAAAACGGCAATTTCGTCCAATCACCTCTTCGGGGGTATATCCAAACGCGTCTGCAAAGGCGTGATTGATGTAAATGACAGGATTGTCAGGTTGATTGGGATCGGATATCGTGATACCGTTTTTGGCTTGATCGAGAATCTCAATTAAATTCTCGGTAAATACAGGATGGCTATCACGATTCTTTTTTAACATATAGCTTCCGCCGTAATAGTTGACGATCGAAAGACAGGGAAGCCGTTTGCGTAGGTTACTGATTAAGTTGCGGACATTTCTAGGTTTATATTCGTCCTCAAAGTTTTCCCAAATATGAAAAAATATGTCTATGCTGCTGATCGGTTTATTGTAATTGGTGATAAGGAGTTTCAAAACTTTTGTCATATTCGACGTTAAAGAGACGAGTTCATTATGAAATTTTACGGTTTCGGTAGCGGTATCCCAGTAGCATCGGTCGCAAAGCTTAATTATGTGATGAGTATTCATGGTGGCTATTGTAATCAAAAAGTGTCTTTAAAGTGTCTTTTTAATCTAATAATTTTAAGTAAAAGAGAATATTTAATAGACAATTGGTGTAGAATATATCTGATATGTCAAAAAAGAGGCGGAGGAAACAATGAAAAAAATCTCTCTTTTAGTATT
>NZ_MIBU01000161.1:0-10218 GCF_001830725.1 Sulfuricurvum sp. RIFOXYD12_FULL_44_77 | reverse complement strand
GAGAGTGAATAATCTCTTCTAAATCGATGTCCTTAATGGACTATTAACACTACCTCGAATACAATACTTCCACTACAATCCATTAGGAGAGAACAGTGGCAGGTATTTCTACTAAAGGAAGCTATGGCCTTGCCGCCATGTATGAGTTAGCGCTCCATTACGGGCAAGGACATCTTCAAATCCGTGACATTGCGGAAAAAGCCAATATTCCCCAAAACTATCTGGAACAGATTCTCGCTACCTTGCGCAAAGAGGGATTAATTCAAAGTATTCGAGGTGCAGGAGGAGGCTATCTGCTCGCGAAAGCCCCGAATACGATTGCGGTTTTTGAAATTTTAGTAGCACTGGAAGGGGAGCTTTGCAACCCCACCGATGAGCGGTTACAACCGATTTTACATCTCTACTGGAATCGCATTCGAGACGATATGAAAAATGTTTTTAGTGAATCACTCCAAGACCTCGTCGATCAGGGCAATGCCATGGATCAACAGTCGATGTACTTTATTTAAACTCAACTTGTTGCAGTTGATACTGCGGCAGCTTTCCATAGAGATTGACAACATCCCCAAAGACGATAACTGCCGGTCCGTTAACGGTTTTAGCGGCTTTTGCTAAATCGGCCAATGTGGTGACAACGCTCTGCTGTTCAGGACGGGAAGCATTAGCGATGATCGCAATCGGAAGATTTTTGGACACCCCTGCTGCTAACGCGGCTTTACGAATACTATTTGCCAAACTGAGCCCCATCAACACCACGGTAGTATGATTGTTCAGTTTAAGTAACCCCAACCAATCCGTGTTGAATTTTCCCTCTTTTAGATGTGCCGAAACCACGGAGAAACTTGCCGCATACCCTCTCGCGGTCGGAGGGATTCCCGCACAAGCAGGTCCGCTGACACACGAAGATATCCCCGCAATCACATCAACGCTAAAACCTCTCTCCAGTAAAAATTGCGCCTCTTCGCTTCCACGTCCGAAGATATAGGGATCACCGCTTTTAAGCCGTGCAACACTGAATCCCTGACCTGCATAATCGGCTATGAGAAGGTTAATTCTCTCTTGGCTGATACTGTGATTATTTTTAGGTTTACCCACATAAATTTTACGTGTTTCTGCGGGAATCACATCCAAAATCTCTTTAGGTATGAGATTATCGTATAAGACAATCTGGGCTTCTCGGATAATCCGATACGCTTTGAGCGTCAACTGTTCTACATCTCCAAGGCCGCAGCCTACGAGATACACATTCCCTTTTCTAACCGAAAACGTCTTATGGGTTTCGGCCGAAGTCGGTTGCAATATTTTTGTCATTCGAGCCTCTTTATCGATTTTTTAATAGCCTCCAATAATGCATCGATATCGGCTATCTCTTGCGAATAATGGATACTAATACGCAGCCATCCCGGCCGCTCTTGGAAGGGTGTATCATCTTCCAATCCTAATAAATCATGTCCGTAAGGGCCGGCACACGAACACCCTGCACGTGTTTGAAACCCTTTTGATTCGGAGAGAAGCGTACACAAAGCGTACGGGTCTACTCCCTTGACATTAAAAGAGACAATCCCGATATTCTCTGCCTTGCGACAGCCGTAACAGGTTGATCCCTCAATCTCCCTCAACCCCTCGATAAAACGCTCATATAAGCTTTTTTTTCGAGAAGCGATCCACTCAAATCCGATCTCATTACGAAGCTGATATGCCAATGCCGCGCGGATAAGCTGTAAAATTCCCGGTGTTCCCGCATCTTCACGATCTTCGACACCCTCTACAAAAAAATGACTGGTACGGCTGACATAGCGTACCGTTCCCCCACCTGCAAAGGTGGGTTTGGCATCCGCCTCGAACAGATTTTTTCGCACAGCCAACAAACCGCATGATCCCGGTCCCCCTAAAAGCTTATGGGGCGAATAAAACATCGCATCGTACAGTTCACACGGTATATTGATATACGGTGACGAAGCCGCCGCATCAAAACAGACAATGGCGTCGTAACGGCGTAATATCTCTGATATCTCGACATAGGGGGTAATCGTCCCCGTCACATTCGACGCGATACAAAACGACCCGATCAGCTCACGATTGGGGTTCGCTTTCAAAATATCTTCGAGCTGTTCCAAATCAACCAACCCCTTGGTATTCAATCCGACCCGTACCGTCTCACAGAGTGCTTCACGATAGCTGATCTCGTTGGAATGATGCTCATACGGCCCCACAATTACGAGAGGAAGCTCATAGCTAGGAGGCAAGGAGTGGTAACGTGCGCGAGTCGCCGGAGGGATATAGAGTCCCAATATCTCCTGCAACCGCTTAACCGCTCCCGTCGCACCGCATCCGCACGGCATTAGCGCAAAAGAGCCGTCCAGCCCTAATAATGTTTTGAGATGCTCTCTTGAGTGACGGTAATAACGATCCGTCCGAGCCGCCATCGATGCCTCTTTCGAATGGGTATTCGCATAGGTTTCGAGCACTTCTCGTATACGCGCTTCGATCGGCTCATACGCCAAGCCCGATGCGGTAAAGTCGAAATAGGTTTTTTTATGGATACCGATCGTATTACGTCCTATTTGGGCGTAGGTATCACCCTTCTCAAGAAGTGGACGGAATAGCTGACTCATGTGCGTATTTCTCCCATAAAAAATTTCCGAAATCGGTACTGTTGCTTGCCTCAAAATTATGGATCAAAGACTCGATCAACGGTGCAACTTCATCTGCGGCAACTTTGACGCCCGTTTTGAGCGCAAAACGGCTTTGCTCACCCTCCAGATGTCCTCCGACGATCAGATCAAACCCTTTGAGCCGTTCATCACCCCGTTTCACGATAGCTCCGACAAATCCGAGATCGACAATGTGCGGGTGGGCACACGAGTTCGGACATCCGTTGATACTGATGCTTACAGGTTCGTAAAAATCAGGAAATCGATGAGTCAGATATTCCACTACCTCGATCGCCAGATCTTTGGTCTCACTCACCGCAAATTTACAAAAATTGAGTCCCGTACACGCCAAGGTACGTGCTTCAAAAACTGACGGATAGGGATGAAAACCCACGGCTTTTAATGTATCGATCATCGGTTCCGTCGCATCGGTATGGACATTCAAAATTACAAAATTCTGCGTCGTTGTCAGGGTAATCCCCTCAGCTTTGTACAAATCCAAAATACGTCCGAGTTTCAACAGGTTTTCACCCTTAATCCGACCACTGGTCAATGCACACCCTATCGTGTTATACCCTTTTTTAACACTCGCTCCGACGCCAAAATGGCTCCGTCGCGGATACGGAGTAAACGGTGCCCCGTCGTAACGCTCCAACTCTACACGGGATTCTTTTTCCAGTTCAGCGACAAAGCGCTCAACACCCCAATCTTCTACCAAATGTCCCAAACGGGCTTTGTTACGGTTGTCACGTCGGCCTGAGTCACGATAAATACGTGCAACCGCTTCGGCAATTTTCACGATATCGCGACGTTTCACATAGCCGATATGATCGGCAATACGTCGATTACTCGCCTGCCCCCCTCCGACACTTACGCTGAATCGGATCTCATCGCCTTCTTTGACTGCGGTAAAGGCCAAATCTTGTACTTCGTGCTGGATACAATGTTTATTACATCCGCTGACGCCGATTTTGAACTTTCTAGGCAAATTCGAGAAATCGGGATTTCCCCGATAGAGATTGTTCAGAGCAACCACCACATCACGGACATCATCAATCTGATCGTGATCAATCCCGTTTACCGGACAACTGACAATATTACGCGGACAATCACCCGAAGCTCCGACTACGCTTAAGCCTACGGCAGATAACCGTTCAAGTAGTTCAGGTAAATCTTCGATTTTGAGCCAGTGAAACTGAATATCCTGACGAGTCGTAATATCACCGCTTTCACGAGCGAATTGAACCGATATGTCACCCAATACTTCCGCTTGTTTGGCACTTATATACCCCCCATCCAGCTTAACACGAAGCATCAAATACTGCGTCTCATCCTCAGCCTCCTGAAGATTGCGGTTTTGGGTATATATTCCGTACCATTTAAAGCGGTCGATATCTTCAGGATCGATCGCTTCGCCGGTTTGTGCATATCGGTAGATGTCGGAAATAACCTCCAATCCATCTTTTTCACGCTTGATACGTTCAATGCGTTCAGCTTTTGTTTCACTCGCCATAACCTGTTCCTTAAATGATTGTCGCGGTATTCCAGTGCGGGAAATGCCGCCGTATAAGAGCATTTAGCTCTACCTCAAATGCAGACGCATCGCTCTGCTCTGTTTTCTCTCGCTCTGTACTTTGGGTAATCATCCCCGCAGCTACCGTGTTGTTGGTAATCTTGTCGATAAGGATAAATCCCCCCATCTGCCGATTCTCATCGTAGCGATCATAGGCGATCGGCTCAGCCAGGTTCAAACGAATCGATCCGATATCGTTAAGCCCTAACTGTGATGTTTGATGTTTTTCTTGCGTATTGACATCTACACGGTAATCAATTCGCTCGACATACGCCGTAGTGACACTGGAACCGCGTTTAAACAAATAGCTCTTGGCGGGAAGAAATTTCTCCTCATCCATCCATACTATATTCGCACGAATCGCATCACATTGATCAATGCTCTCTCCCGTTTTGATCAGTACGTTCCCTCGGCTAATATCGATCTCCTCATTCAACGTCAGTGTGATCGCATCACCCGTAGAAGCCGATTCCAAATTCCCATCATAGGTAACGATCTCTTTTACGGTAGCTACCTTCTGTGAAGGATAGGTCGTAATAGAATCACCCACACGTATCGTTCCTGAGGCAACTGTTCCCGCGAATCCTCTAAAATCAAGATTCGGGCGATTGACGTATTGCACCACCAAGCGAAACGGTCCGTCAACAGCAGCAGAAGCGAGCGGAACCTCTTCTAGGATATCCAGAAGGGTTGATCCTTGATACCACGGGCTTCGGATGCTCTTTGTAACAACATTGTCTCCATCCAACGCGGAGAGGGGAACGGAATAGATCCCTTTAATTCCCAACTCTGCTGCAAAATTACGATACTCGCTGTCGATCTTGTCAAATACCGCTTGATCGAAATTGACCAAGTCCATTTTATTGATGGCGACAATAACATTGCGAATCCCCAAAAGACGGACGATATACGAATGGCGACGCGTCTGCGTCACAATCCCGTAACGCGCATCGATAAGGATAATCGCCAAATCCGCCGTAGAAGCACCTGTCGCCATGTTACGGGTATACTGCTCATGTCCGGGAGTATCGGCGATAATAAACTTGCGCTTATCGGTCGAAAAATAGCGATAGGCTACATCGATCGTAATCCCCTGCTCCCGTTCACTCTGCAATCCGTCCACGAGAAGGGCTAAATCGATTTTATCCCCCGTCGTACCCGATTTTTTGCTGTCGTTTTTAATGCTCTCTAACTGATCTTCAAAAATCATTTTTGAATCGTGCAGCAGTCGACCGATCAAGGTGCTTTTGCCATCATCGACGCTTCCGCACGTAATAAAGCGGAGCAACTCTTTGTGTTCTTGTTCTTTAAGATAGCCCTCGATATCGGTGGCTATCAAATCGCCTTGATGTGCCATTAAAAGTATCCTTCAATTTTTTTCTTTTCCATAGATCCTGAGCTGTCTGCATCGATCAGACGCCCTTGACGCTCCGACGTTTTGGTCAAAAGCATCTCTTGGATGATCTCAGGAAGCGTCACTGCATCACTCTCCACCGCTCCGGTCAAAGGATAACACCCCAAAGTTCGGAAGCGGACGTTTTCGACAGTCGGAACTTCCCCCTCATAAAACGGAAACCTCTCATCGTCTACCATTATTTTTACCCCATCACGTACTACGACCGGACGCGGTGCCGAATAATAGAGCGGGACAATCGGAATACTTTCGAGATGGATGTATTGCCAAATATCGAGTTCCGTCCAATTCGAGAGGGGAAATACCCGAATGCTCTCTCCGCTATGAATCCGCCCATTGTAAATATTCCACAGCTCAGGACGCTGATTTTTCGGATTCCATCGATGGTTTTTGTCACGAAATGAATAAATCCTCTCTTTTGCCCGACTCTTCTCTTCATCCCGTCGCGCTCCGCCGAATACCGCATCGAATTCATAATAATTCAGTGCTTGCTTTAACCCCTCGGTCTTCATCACATCCGTATGCACCGCACTCCCGTGAGTAAACGGATTAATTCCCTGAGCAATCCCATCAGGGTTCACATGAGTAAGCAAAGTTAGACCTAGCTCCTTCACCCGTCGATCACGAAACTCGATCATCTCTTTAAACTTCCATGTCGTATCGACATGCAGCAATGGAAACGGCAGTTTTGCCGGATAAAATGCTTTAATCGCCAAATGAAGCATGACCGATGAATCTTTACCGATCGAATAAAGCATTGCCGGATTGTCGAATTCAGCAACCACTTCACGCATGATGTGAATCGCTTCGGCTTCTAATACTTTTAGATGTGTTTTTCTCTCTTGAGATATCATCGTTTCTCCTTTTATTACCTATAGCTCAAATAAAAATAGCCCAATCGGCCAACTCTGTGCGATGCGAATACTCATCATCATCGAGTATTCCATCCAAAATATCCAACAAATATTTCATACTCAGGTTCCTCTTAAATGGAGTCCACACTCCTTGTGTTCAGGATTCTCCCACCACCATCTTCCGGCTCTGAGATCTTCTCCCTCACGAATTGCTCTCGTACACGGAGCACATCCGATACTTGGGTATCCTTGCGTGTGCAACGCGTTATAAGGAACTTTATGTGTTTTAATATAATCCCAAACGCTCTCTTCATCCCATTCGATGAGAGGATTTACTTTAATAAGATTGTTCGATTCATCCCATTCGATGAGCCGCATCGTCTCACGTGTCGGAGACTGTGCGCGGCGCAATCCCGTAATCCAAACGTCTAATCCTTCTAATGCCCGACGAAGCGGTTCCATTTTTCTCACCTGACAACACGCTTTTCGATTTTCGATACTCTCTCGAAAACCGTTGATTCCTTGCTCTTGATAAAGTGCTTCAACGGCAGCTCTATCGGGACAATAGACATCTACTTTGATGCCGTATTTTTGATTCGTCTGATCCATCACGGTATAGGTCTCTTCGCAAAGGCGTCCCGTGTCTAGGGTAAATATTTTTGCCGTCGGATCGATACCCAAGATCATGTCGGTTAAAACTTGATCTTCCGCACCGTAGCTCGATGCCAAAGCTATCCGACCTTTATACGCTTCTAAAAAACAAGCCAACATGGATTCAATGGGTTCATTTTCAAATCGTACATTTAATGATTCTACATTCATGCTCATTGCCTCTCCTAAATTTGGTAATCGTGTGCGGAGGGTTTCACCCGTCCAAAATCGGTTGCGTTCCATGCCCTCTCATGAAAATAATAGAGAATCATTTTCGTCATCACCTCGATTGAACCGATCGAGACCGCCATTACTAAATTCCCTGTAATAAAGTAGGATATAACCATCGTATCGATGGTTCCAACCGTCCTCCACGAAATCGTTTTTACGACGCTTCGGTAATGTTTTTCACCCATTTTTTCCCCACTTACCCATTGTCAGAGGGAAATTCATAAAGCTCCGTGCTCAAGTACCTCTCCCCCGTATCGCACAAAATCGTTACGATGGTTTTCCCTTTATTTTCAGGACGCTCGGCAATCTTTTTTGCAGCAGCGACATTGGCACCTGAGGATATACCGACCAAAAGTCCTTCAGCTTTGGCAATCGCTCTTGACGTCGTAATCGCTTCATCATTCGTAATACGAATAATTTCATCATAAACATCACGATTAAGTACCTGAGGGACAAATCCTGCACCGATTCCCTGTATTTTATGAGGACCGGCAGGCTCACCTGAGAGAACTGCCGAAGCATCCGGTTCTACCGCGATAATTTGGATGTCGGGGTTATACGCTCTAAGTACCTCTCCGACACCGCTAATCGTTCCGCCTGTTCCGATCGCCGCCACAAAAATATCGATTTTGCCCTCCGTATCTCTCCATATCTCTTCTGCCGTAGTCTGACGATGGATATCGGGATTGTCCGCGTTGTTGAACTGTTGTAAGACAACCGCTCCGGGAATCGATGCTCCCAATTCCAACGCTTTAACGACCGCTCCGCCCATCCCCTTCTCAGGCTCAGTCAACACAATTTGGGCACCCAAGGCCGCCAAAAGACGTCTCCGTTCCAAACTCATGGAACTCGGCATTGTCAAAATCAGCTTCAATCCTAAGCTTGCGGCAACACTTGCCAAAGCTATACCGGTGTTTCCGCTGGTCGGTTCAATAATAACACTCTCATCCGTGATCTCGCCTCGTTGAAGGGCTTGGAGGATCATATTGCATCCGATTCGGTCTTTGACCGATCCGGAAGGATTCATAAATTCACATTTACCTATGATGGTTGTCGACTCAGTCGAAAAATGGTTTAACGTAATGAGCGGGGTATTTCCGATCAACTCCGTAACATTGGCTGCAATTTTCATTGTTCACTCCTTTCCTTGACGAGATTCACACTAAATGAATACTCATTCATTTTTTAACTGGAGAAATTATAGGGAGATATTTTATCATTGTCAAGTAATTCTATTGAATTAGTAGTGTTTATTAGAAATTAAATACGAAAATCCCTATTTTATGGACTTACTCATACCACTTAATTCATAGTGTTTTACTATTGTATAGGGGATAATCTTTCAAAAGAGGGGGAAATTGCTATAATTTCAGCTACTATATTCCATATACGCTACTATTTCCAAAAAATTAGAGGATATTTATGGCAATCATCTCAATCGCTTCAACCAAAGGTGGGGTAGGTAAAACCTCTCTTGCCTTTTCACTCGCAAAAGATCTCTCCTATCGCTATGCGACCAACGATATGTCGGTTGTTCTAAATAAATACAAAAATGCCCGCTACTATCCGAATAAAATACCCCTCTATCCCGATACGGTCTATGACTTCGGCGGATTTGAAAACCCTCACGCCAACGAAATACTCCGAGAATCGGACATTATTATCCTCCCGACGACAAACGATCTGAACTCCATTATGAAAAGTTTGATTTTCATTAAAAATTTTCGGGAAAAAACGATCCTCGTATTTGCCAATATGATTGATGCCCCCAGCGATGCCGTGATGATAAAAGAGAAGATTCATGAGCATTTTCCAAACCTCGCGTTTACCTATCTGCGACGGACAAAACTCTTAAAAAATGCGTTGGAGAGCGGAATGAGTGCAAGTGAGCTGTATGAGAGCAGTAAACATACCCAACACCTGTACAAACAGGCATTCGGAGAATATTCTAAAATTCTAAACCTTTTTAACGGCGAAACAAGCGGCTATTAAAAAGCGGCCGCTTTTTTCACCTCCAGCCGATCGTACATCGAGAGCATATTGGTATAATCACGATGCAGTGACGTACTCACT
This sequence comes from Sulfuricurvum sp. RIFOXYD12_FULL_44_77, assembly GCF_001830725.1. Taxonomy (NCBI): domain Bacteria; kingdom Pseudomonadati; phylum Campylobacterota; class Epsilonproteobacteria; order Campylobacterales; family Sulfurimonadaceae; genus Sulfuricurvum; species Sulfuricurvum sp. RIFOXYD12_FULL_44_77. The sequence continues at coordinate 768 of NZ_MIBU01000161.1, read as the reverse complement.
AAAAATGCTTCCCCGCTTAGAATCTCTACCGCTTTATCAACTCGTGCTGCACTGTAGAGATCATACAACGCTTGACGATAATCATCCAGCTCTAATCCTAACTCTTCCATCCGAAGCAGTTCAACGATCAGATTGCCCATCGCACTGTTACCGAACTCCAAATACCCTATCGCTTCCTCAACATTTCCCAAAGAGAGATGAAGCTGTGCTTTGAGTTCCCCGATGGTAAAATTCTCCTCGAAAATAACCCCGATAAACTTCTCGACATTCAGATGATCTTCGAGAGCTTCGATCTCATCCAACACTGTTTCGGGATCATACTCGGCGAAGTTCAAAATCACTTCGCGATACGCTTTGCCCCGATTACGGTTGTTATAAATCAGATCATCGATCGGATAGACCTCGGAGACTCCGGGAACAATCATTTGGCAAGAATAAAAACCGAGGTAATTGTAATCTCGGATATAGATCTCTTTCCCCATCGCCGCGAATATCCCCGTGAGATAGGTAAACTCATCCTCGGTATTCTCTCCGCTGTAATTCCACGGAGCGAATGCAAAGCTCTTTTTAGCACTCAAAAACTGTATCCCCATCTTGCCGTTGGAATCGATAAAGTGGGATTCGAGATTAAAACTCTCAGAGACAAGCGACATATCAAACGTCGGCACTTCAAACTCTTGCAAATTTTCCAATCCGCGCCCCTGCATCAGCTCCGTCATTGTCCGCTCCAACGACACCTCCAAAATCGGATGGGCACCGAAGGAGACA
>NZ_MIBU01000160.1:0-1377 GCF_001830725.1 Sulfuricurvum sp. RIFOXYD12_FULL_44_77 | reverse complement strand
ATCCTCTTTGAGGACGATGCTCACCCGTTTGCCTGAGATAATATTTTTACGTTCGCGTCCGTCCATAGTTGATCCTTTGTCTTATGGATGCAATGATAGCGGATAGAACCGCATTTGCATACCCAAAAATAGTATATACTAAAGGGGAGTTATGACGATTGACGTCAATTTATGCCGTGCTGACGAAACATTTTTAGCTGATATCGAAGAGATTATGGAAGAGTCGATGGTGCAGATGTTTATTCTCCATCCCAAAACGATTTCCGAGATAGAGGAAGCCCAAGAGATTGCGGATGAATATGAGAGCATCTTTTATTCTGTTCCACTCTCTTTGCAAGATAACGCGAGTAGTAAGTGTGTTGCCTATTCGATCCGTAGTGAAGGAGAGAGTATGCTCCTGCCCATTGAAAAGCCGATAGTCATCGAAGCTGAACTATTAAATGATGCGATGATCACGAAACTGAGCGGATCAAGAGGCATTATCCTCAATCCGACTCAGGAGTACACTTCATTAGAGGGATTTTATCTCGCGATGGGGAGTGGAAATGTCGGAGCGTTTGAGACAGAGGTGCTATCACAGATGAGCATGGATAAGATTGTTCTCCAAAGCACCTATCCAAGTCATGGTTTTGAGGAGATCATGGAGTGTGTAAAGGTGATCTCCAATGCGATGTTTCGACCCGAACAGAGCATTATCGCCCGTGCGACGAAAAGCTCACTCGAACTGTTCGGATTTCGTAAACGATGAGAAACGGAGTGTGAACGGCAAACGCGTTATAATTCCACATCAATTTACAATTTTAGGAGAATCAATGATTCGTTTCGCAATGCTCTCAATAGTGACCATTTTAATGTTTAGCGGATGTACGGCAAAAGAGTTCGGTGACGGCGTCGGTGATGGTATTAATGATGTCAAACGTGTTATACGCGGGAATAATAACTAATCCCGCATCCTCTTTAGCACGCTAACACTTCGATAACGTCTACACCCTTGGGGACGAGACACAAAAAGCTATACGTTTCCTCTCCGAGGGTCTCATAACTATGAGGCACTCCTGCTGGGATTAGCAACACATCTCCCGCACCCGCTTCAATCGTTTTATCCCCGATTACTACACGTGCGCGACCGCTTAGGACGTACTGTTCATGTTCAACACTGTTGGTATGCAGAGGCATATGACCTCCTGCGTCGATGGTAAAGTTACGCATCGCAAATGTGGGGGATTCATCGGGAGATAGGAGCATTTTCATACTGACCCCTTTGCCGGCTTTTTGAGGAGCCGCTTCAATGGTGTCGATTTGTTTGTGTAAGAACATAGTTACCTCGTAATGGTTAAGTACGAAAGGGTAGCACAGGAGAGTTAAAAATTTCTAACG
>NZ_MIBU01000159.1:0-1375 GCF_001830725.1 Sulfuricurvum sp. RIFOXYD12_FULL_44_77 | reverse complement strand
ACCTTCTGAATTTCTCCTATCCACGCAACACCGTGATGGTGAACGCCTCTACAAAAGCACGCTTACCATGCCCTATTCCCTTAACCCAAATGATTATTGGCAATCCCAAACCTATGGAGCGGGAGCCATCTTTATCGGCTTCATAGGGGGGCTATTAGTCTATCGACGTACCAAGAAAGGGGCTAAAAATGGATAAATTACTCACCCTAACAGCTCTGCGCCGTGTTGTACAACTCACCGCATTCGTCTTTTTCGTTTACGGAGCGATGATTTTTACTACCTTTTATACGGGAGATAAACTGACCCAAAATCTCCCTGCCCTTTCATGCGCTTACGATCAGAGCGGGGGAGATTTTTGTGCACTGATCCCGCTCCAACATCAGATGGATCACCGTGTTTCGACCCTCTTTACCCAAAATGCAGGGGCGATGGAAGCATTGATGGGAACACTCATCACCATTGGTACCGTGGCCCTTTTGATTCTTATCCTCAACAAAGCGTTTTGCGGATGGCTCTGTCCTCTCGGATTTTTCCAAGAGACGATCACAATGATCGGCACCAAGCTCGGACTCACCCAGCTTACGTCACTAAGCCGTGAGACGATCACTAAAATCCGCCCGATCAAATGGTTTATTTTCCTTTTTCTCGTCCTGATTTTCCCCCTTCTCACGGGGATTGGATTTTTGGGTCACGAATGGGGCAATCCGTACTGTTCCATCTGCCCGAGTCGCATCATGACAACGGCCATGACGGGTGATATGTCTCAAGTTTATATCTCTCAGGCCAACGGAGGCTACTTTGCCCTCTCTCTGATCGCCGATTTGCTCTTCGGACTGATGATTGCCCTTGCCCTTTTCGTACGTCAGCCGTTTTGCCGTATCTGTCCGATCCTTCCAATGCAGACACTGTTCAAAAAAATCGGTCTTTTGCGTCTCGTCAAAAATGGATCCTCCAGCTGTGAGTCGTGCGGAAACTGTGTCAAAGCATGTCCGATGGATATTTATGAGATCCAAGACCAAGCCGAAAACCGCAATATTACCCACAGCGACTGCACCCTCTGCGGACGATGTGTCGAGTTTTGCCCTCATGATGGGGTCATGAGCTTCAAATACGGTCCGCTCACCCTCTATAGCTCTTCCAAGGAGGGGTTCAAAAAGCGGACCAAAATCGATAAATGGTGGAAGGGTTAAAGAGTGGAACCGCTAGCCCTCCTCTCCCTTTTCATCGTAGCCCTCTCTTATGGAGCGACAGCCTGTATGCTCACGTGCATGCCGCTGCTTTCCCCCATACTTTTGGCCAACAGTGCAACACGCCAGCAAAGCCTCCGAGTCCTGCTCCCCATCAGTTTAGGACGTATCAGCGGCTATATAGCCCT
>NZ_MIBU01000158.1:0-2356 GCF_001830725.1 Sulfuricurvum sp. RIFOXYD12_FULL_44_77 | reverse complement strand
GCATAGATAATCGTGTGTTACCCGCTCTTCGATCGAATAGTCGGTAAAAGCATAGGTTCCGGGGAGATCGACGACACTGAACTCATATCCGCCATGCTCAAAAGTGACCACTGTTTTTTCAACCGTCACCCCTGTGAAATTTCCGACATGAAGCCGCGCATTTCCGATGGAATTGATCAGCATACTTTTGCCGACATTAGGTTGACCGACAAGCGCTACGGTAATTTTTTTAGTGGACATCGGACACCTCAATTAATTCAGCTTCTTCGCGGCGTAATGCGATATTCACATTGCCGATTTTTATCTCATACGTACTTTTGGTGAGACCGCACTCAAGCATTTTAACTTCAGCACCTTTCATCAATCCAAACGATATCAACCGCTGTTTAAGGGCTCCCTTAGCGTTGATCTTGACCACTTTGGCAATGCCCCCTTTGGTGCAGGCACTTAAAAGTGTCATGGTTTCTTCTTTCACGTCTGATCCTTAAAAATTATAATTCAAGCGGACAAGGAAACGATCGTATCCGCCATCATAAAGTCCATCTTCTGAAGTATTGTTGTTTTTGTCAGCAACCATGGCATAGCTCATTTCGGCATTGAACGCTTCGCTCATTTCATAGGTTGCAATTACATCAAACTCTTTAACTCTCATATTTGCAGGTACACTTTTAAAATCGCCATATAAGGCACAAAGACTCACCCCTTCCAAACCGGCATTTGTCAGATCTAAGTCTGCACTCAATTGATACGCTTTGACATCCTCAAAACCGTCAATCGTCATCTCTTCCATTGAAGTAATATACGGTCCGCCGCCAAAGCCGTTACTGACAAAATCACCCTCATTATTGGATGCTTTATTGTATGCCGCACCTACGCTCGCCATTCCGATATTAAAACGTGCTCCGATACCGTATACGTTGCCATCAAGACCGCTGTTGCGTTCTTCACTAAACGTAGCGAATTGCCCTATCAACTCCAACCCCATCGTCTCACTGAAAGGGATGGCGTAGGTTGCATCCGTATAAAATGCATCTGCCAACTCATCAATACCGTAATACCACCCTTGCACTCCAAGATTCTCGATACTTTCATTCATAATACCTACAACCGCCGCACCCTCACTGTTGTCTCCTGCAAGTTTTTTAAATTTTGAGATATCACCACCTGAATCGTATCCCGCCCAGCGTGTAACATACCCGCCTACGAACGTTGTTCCCTCGATACCGCCATAAGATACGACGGCCGCTTCAAAAGAGTTCGGGTGCATACGAATATCATCGGTATCGGCGAGAGGCGTATCAATAAGTTGACGTCCGATACGGAGCGTCAAATCGTTTGCACTGTAGTCGACATAGGCTTCCCCGACATACGCATACGACTTAGTGTTTTCAGCAAACAAATCTCCGTTTGCTTTCCCCTCATCAAAAGAACCTGTTAGCGAGTGAATTTTTTGGCTTGCGTACCCCGCTACACCCAGTGTAATACCATTGCTTGCAGCCGTTTCAAATTTTAAAATCCCACCGAGTGACGTTCCATACGTATCGGTATCTACAGCATTATCTTGATCGACATACGCAGCACGGATTTGACCGCTTGCCTTTCCCCCTTTAAATGCTTCATCCATACTTCCGGCGTTTAATGCTGTAACAGCTGCCAAACTCAATAACATCATCGTTTTCATCATCTTCCTTTTTTTTGTCATTACAGAATGATAGAGATTATCAACTTACAATATGCTTAATAATGATAACCTTTTTCAATTAGACTATTATTTCCCCGCTTTGGGTATAATTTCAAACCAAATAATACACTAATAGGACTTTTATGCAATTTCTCTGGCGCTCAACCAGCCATTTTAACCTCGCCAATTTGGTAACAATGGCAAATATTACCTGCGGATTGCTTGCAACCTATTTTATCACTCAAAATCACTTTGTGATCGCGGTCATCTTGGCTTGGATGGGGGGAGCCTTTGATATTATTGATGGAAAAATAGCCCGTAAATTCAATCTTTCCAACGAATTTGGGGTTCAGCTCGACTCCTTTGCCGATTTTCTCAGCTTTGTCCTCGTCCCGACCTTCTTTATCTTCCAAGGAGTCTATACCCACTTAGAAGGTATCCCCCTCATTATTACCTCAATCGCTTCGATCTATTACGTCATCAGCGGTTTACGCCGTCTGATCCAGTTTAATATCAATACCGATGCGGGAGAGGTCGCGAAACATTTTACGGGTGTTCCGACGCCGCTGGGAGCAATTTTACTCTGGCTTGTATGGCTGGGATCGGGATTTATCGGATGGATGGGGGTACTCGCCCTGATGATACTTATCGGAGCATTGTTAAACTCTAAAGTGA
>NZ_MIBU01000157.1:0-5577 GCF_001830725.1 Sulfuricurvum sp. RIFOXYD12_FULL_44_77 | reverse complement strand
TTACATGCCGATAAGCTTAAAAAAATCGGTATCCGCAATCTGCATGAAGCGATCGGGTTGCTTCCGGGGATCGAAACATCGATTCTCCATACGGGGTGGAAAAAGGTCATTATTCGCGGAGCGCACAACCCCGATACCTTTGTTTTTGACAAATATAAACTCTATATCGACGGGGTAGATGTCGGAAGCGATCTTTACAGCACCAGCTACTTTTATCTCGATTTTCCGGTTGAGCTGATCGAACGTATCGAAGTACTTCGCGGGTCGGCTTCGACGATTTACGGTCCGGGAGCGTTCAGCGGTGCGATTAACGTCATCACGAAAAGTACGCAGAGTGGAACGAGTGATGCGGTATTCGGCTCAATAGGGAGCTATGATTATACCAAAGCCGGATTTGTCAAACATCTCAATATCGGTGAATGGAATGTCGGAATCGACAGCTACCATCAGCACAGCAACAAAACATTAGATGCAGGCAGTTCATTTGTCTCCTCAAATGAACTGGCATATTCCCGTACAGATTACAACAGCTTAGAAAATTTCGAAGATTATTCGATTGGTGTTACGGCAAAAAACAGCGATTTTACCTTGATAGCCCGATACAAATCGGAAGTGACCGATAACTTTTACGGGCTAAACGAAACGCTTGAACCGGTAACTGGCGGCTATCAGCACAATCAAAGCGGTATTTTTGAAGTGCAAAACAGACACCCCCTCGATCATGATCTGAATTTGGAGACGAAAGTCGGAGTGAACTATTACGCTTTTACGTTTGATTCGACGGTGTATCAAGATTATGGCGGAAGCGGTATGATTTTACGGATGAATCCGACCTATCGCCAATTAAATACCTATTTCGATATGAACCTGAAGGGGGAAAATTGTGAAGACCATGCGTGGATGATCGGGATCGGTGCACAAAAGATTAATACGCTGGAGAACGTCTTTGGTGCTACTGTACGTATGCAGCCAGACAGCGGTCCATTTTTCGCCAGCCCTTCTTTGGTGTATATGGAGGGACAATACGGGTTTTTGAATGGCGATAATGATCAATGGATCAAATCTGCTTACGTTCAGGATATCTATTCGATCAACAACGATTGGGACCTCTCTGCCAATGTGCGGTTAGATAATTACGCCTTGTTTGAAACCATGTCCAGTTACCGTTTGGGTACCGTCTATCGGCTTGATGAGGGTAATATCTTCAAAGCGGTTTATGGACGCTCCTACAGAGCCCCTTCGTACGTCGAAGCATTTGAATCGGCACAGGAAGGGTTAAAAAACGGAAATCCGAATTTGACTCCGGAGCTGATCGACACCTATGAACTGGCATATACCCATAAAAATGAGTCTACGATTATACGTACAAACCTGTTTTACTCGGTTATGCAAGATGTGATTGACCGTATAGAAGATGAACCACCCTCTTTTGTCGGGGATTATGCCAACCATAAACAGCGCAACGCCAAAGGGGCAGAGCTGGAGTTTACCCGCCGCTTCGGAAACGGGTCTGAATTGATGGCAAATCTCTCCTATGTGAAAACAGAGTATTTTTCGCCCAGCTATACCAATCCGGTGTTATTTCAAAGTCCTGAGATTTCTGAGGTGTTGAGCAAGGGGTATTTTCTCTATCCGTGGAGTGAAGCATTGAGTTTTAATACGGCATGGTATTACAGCGGTCCTAAAAAGGGATATGATCGTGATAACACTGGTAATGGAGTAACCTACGATTCCACAATGATTATCGATCAGACAATAGCGTATGACATGGATGAATCTTCGACCGTAACGGTGAGTGCTAAAAATCTTTTTAATGAACCGGTGATTTACCCGTCGTATCAAGGGAAAAATGAGGGGTTGCGACGTGAAGGGCGTAATTGGCTGGTAACGTATGAGAAAAGGTTCTAAACTTTAGTGTTGGGTTTTATTTTTTGAGGGAGTTTGAAACGTGGTGGTGGCCAATCTCGGAATCGAACCAAGGACACAATGATTTTCAGTCATTTGCTCTACCGACTGAGCTAATTGGCCACGTTTGTGAGGGTGAAATTATAGCTTCACAAGCTTAAAAATAAGCTTAAAGCCGCTTAAACGACTATTTCGTCGCTTTTGCCAGCTCTTTAAATAGATTGCCCCGTTCTGCATACGAGCTAAATTGATCCAAACTCGCCGCCGCAGGGGAGAGCATCGCGATGCTGTGGCGGTTGTGTTTCTTGCTGATCTGCTCTACTGCCACATCGAGGGTACGACAGAGAACGCAGGGGATATCGTATTGCTTACAGAGTGCTTCGAGACGGAGAGCATTAGCACCGATTGCATAAACACTCAGATCGTACCGTTTAAGCGGTGTAAAGAGCTCTTCGAGTTCTACCCCTTTATCATCCCCTCCTAAAACCAAATGGATCGGATAATCGCTGTAGGTACGCAGAGCGGCTAATGTCGCATCGATGTTGGTTGCTTTGGAATCGTTAACCCAGAGGCGATCACGAGCATCACGGAACTCCTCTTGACGGTGAGGATCAAGGATAAAGGCATTGATACGGTCATAATCACAACGGTCGTAGAGAATTTTATCAATCCCCATCGCGATCATGGCATCCATCAAAAATGCCCCTTTGAATTTAATTTTGCTTGCGTCAAACCCGAAATATGCCGCTAGGTCTTTCTCATCTTCATAGACGATTTTAAACCCTTTTGTCGGGGCATCGGCAAACATCTTCGGCAAAATGACCGCTTCACCCTCTCTCATCATCGAGAGAGGCTTTAATTTGGCGTTGTAATACTCTTCCATACTCCCATGCCAGCTAACGTGATCGGGGGTAACGGGGAGGAGGGCATAGATGTTGGGGCGAGCTACGTTGTTGTAGTGCATACTGAACGAACTCGTCTCCAAAATCCAGATCGGGGCATCGGGTGACAAGTCGGCGAGGGGCGTTCCGATGTTGCCGCCGCTGATAGCCCCTTTATCGCCTAAGAGATGTTCAACCATTTGGGTTGTCGTTGTTTTACCGTTGGTACCGCTGATCCAGATCGAGAACGGCATCTGCGGGGCAAAAAAATCGTATTCACTGATGAGGTGAGTCGCTTTTTGAATTAACGTATGCGACGGAGGAAAACCGGGGGAGGGGATCTCATGGGTAAAGAGACGGGTATCAAACTCGCTGATCGGTTTGAGGGAGTTACCCTCTTCATCGACAAAGGGGACGGTGATTTTGTCATCGAAAAATGTACAAGGGCCGAAGTGTTTTGCGATGGCACGGGTTGTTTTCCCGTAGCCGAAACAGGCGATGTTTTGAGTTTTCATTAGCGAATCTTTAGAGTAATAAGTGCAAAGATATTAGAGAGGAGCGAGATAATCCAGAAACGGACGATAATTTTGTTCTCCGCCCACTGTTTCATCTCAAAATGGTGATGGATCGGTGCCATCAAAAAGACCCGTTTTTTACGAAGTTTATAACTTCCGACCTGCAAAATAACGGAGACGGTTTCGATGACAAAGATAAGTCCGATAAGGATAAGGAGGATTTCACTTTTTCCGATGATTGCCATATAGGCGATAAATGCACCGATAGTGAGAGAACCGCTATCTCCCATAAAGACTTGTGCGGGATGGCAGTTAAACCACAAAAAGCCCAGCAGTGAACCCATCAGCGCACTGGCAATGATCATCACTTCCCCCGCAGGAATTTTAGGCATCAAAAGGTAGTGGGCGAGTGCGGCATTCCCTACAATATAGACGATGATGCTCAGTGAGAGTAGTGCAAAAATCGAAGGAACCGTTGCCAATCCATCTAGCCCGTCGGTGAGGTTGACGGCGTTAGAGGTAGCGATAATGACGAACACCCAAAAAGTGACGCTCCATCCCCCCATGTCAAAAAGACTCGATTTGATAAACGGAACATAAAATCCCGTTTCGAGTTTGGCGACATAGATCAAAAACAATCCTATGGCAATTCCGAAAATTACTTGGAGGGTGAGTTTGGCACGTGCGCTGAGCCCCGCGAGGTTGTCGCCCCCTTTGATTTTTCCCCAATCATCGGTAAATCCGATATAGGCGTAAAAGACAAGGGTAAGTAGTCCGCCGATGACGAAAGGGTTCATAACATTGACCGTCAGTAAAGAGGCGATAACGGTGGCGGCAACAAAGACGATCCCTCCCATGGTCGGGGTTTTAGCTTTTCCCTGATGGGCGCTGACGTATTCGTTGATCGGCTGCACACGTGCAGAGCGTTGCGCCCATGCGATAAAGCGGGGCATAAAAAAGAGGGTGAGAAGCATTCCGATGAAAAAAGCGACCCCTGCGCGGAGGGTAATATACTGAAATAGATTAATGCCGAGAGTCTGGTGAAACCAATATAACATTCTATGAACTCTTTGTGATTAAATTTTAAAAGCAATGCAAAAGTGACATTTTAATATAATCCCCCAAAAGTTTGATTAATCGAAGGAGCCAATTTGAGCAAAAAAACCGTTTTGGTCATTACAGATGGCATCGGTTACTCGCCTAAATGCGATTTTAATGCCTTTCACACTGCCAAGAAACCGACGTATGATCGATTATTTAGCGAAGTTCCCTACTCTTTGATCGATACGTTCGGTTTGAGCGTCGGTCTCCCCGAGGGGCAAATGGGTAACTCCGAAGTGGGACATATGTCGATCGGAAGCGGTCGGGTATTGTATCAGGATCTGGTCAAAATCTCTCTTGCCCTTGAGGAGGGAAAGTTTGCCCAAAATGAAGTCTTTGCCTCATTACTCAAAACCAGCAAGCGACTTCATCTGATTGCTCTGATGTCCGATGGAGGTGTCCATTCTCATATCGATCACATTGCAGGAGTGGCGGAGATCGCTGCCGAAGCGGGAAAAGAGGTGTGGCTCCATCTCATTACGGACGGGCGTGATGTGGCTCCCACTTCGGCAAAACTTTTTTTACATACGATCAATGCACACGGCTATCCGAATGTAAAAATTGGTTCAATCGGCGGGCGATTTTTCTCTATGGATAGAGATAATCGATGGGATCGTGTCCAGAAAGGTTATGATGCCATCGTATGTGCTACCCCTAAAAGCGAACAAAGTGTTGCCGATTACATTGAAAATGCCTACGCTGACGGAGAGAGCGACGAGTTTATTACGCCGAGTGCATTTTACGGATATGAGGGATTTAAAGAGGGGGATGCTGTTTTAACTCTCAACTTCCGAAGCGATCGGATGCGTGAGCTCACGACTGCGATCGGAGATAAAGAGTTCAGTGGATTTGATCGAACATTTGTTCCGACCCATTTGGCCACGATAACGCAGTACGATAAAAATTTCCCTTATCCGGTATTGTTTCCGAAAGATGCCCCTGTCAATACCTTAGCCGAAGTGATTTCGCGTGCGGGATTGCGGCAGCTTCATACGGCTGAAACCGAAAAATATGCCCATGTCACTTTTTTCTTTAACGGCGGTATCGAAGAGCCGTATGAAAATGAGACACGGGTATTGATCCCAAGCCCGCAGGTGAAAACGTATGATATGCAGCCTCAGATGAGCGCACCCGAAGTGGGTGATGCCGTGGTAAAAGCGATGGATGAAGAGATT
>NZ_MIBU01000156.1:0-5610 GCF_001830725.1 Sulfuricurvum sp. RIFOXYD12_FULL_44_77 | reverse complement strand
TTGAGCATATATCGGAATGCAAAAATGAAAATAAAAATTCCGGCCAATACGTATAGACCGTACGTATTAAAAAGGTGTTCCAAAAAGAGCAAAATCTTGGTCGGGAGGGGAAGCTCTGCCCCCAACTGTTCAAAAATAGTTTTAAATTGGGGGACAACATACGAGATAAGGACGGTAAAGGCAATGGCCATTGCAATCATAACGTTACGCGGATAGGCCATCGCTTTTTTAAATTTGATGATATTGCGGCGGATCTCTTCGAGCATATCGGCAAGCTTATGAAGCGCTTCCGCCATATTACCGGTTTTTTCTCCCAGTTCAATCATAGCCAGTGATAGGTTTCCCAACTCATAGCTAAAATTATGAGCCGAGTGAGAGAGGCTATGTCCGGCATTAATATCTTCAGCAATAGTACCTAATACGGTCTGTAATGTCTTATCTGTTGTTGCTTCAGCAATCTCTTTGAGGGAATCATGGATAGAGATACCGGCATTTGTCATAACGGCGAGCTGTCTTATAGCGGCAATAAGGGAATCTTGTTTGAGTTTTCGTTTTCTGATATTGGAAAAGAAACTCTCTTTTAAACGTCTCAGCTGATCTTCCAGCGGGGGGGCGGCTTCGGTTATTTTTAACACCATCCCCGTGTATTTGATTTTCGCTAAATAGTGAGCCTCTTTTTTACTCTCGGCATAAAAACCGACATCGGTTTTTTTCCCTTTTGTGAGGATTGTTGCTGTAAAGTATTTCATCCTTTTGCCACCCTTAGTATTTCATCAAATGTTGTTATTCCATGAACCGCTTTAGCCATTCCGTTCTCAAACATTCCTATAAATCCTTCCCGTTTTGCTTCTTTTAGGAGATCCTCTTTTGACGCCCCTCTAGCAATCATACTGGAGAGCTCTTCCGTAATCGGGAGAACTTCACAAATCATTTCCCGTCCCATATATCCCGATCCGTTGCACTCTTTACATCCGGCTCCTTCATAAAAAACCGTATGGGGAGGGATCATAGCGCTGTACTCTTGAAGCAATGTTTGAGGGATGTCAACCTCTTTTTTACAATGGTTACAAATGCGACGAACAAGGCGCTGCGCTTGTATGGCAACAAGGGCACCGCTGATCAGATAGGGTTCAATCCCCATATCAGACATACGCGGAATAGCACTGATCGCATCATTGGTATGAAGGGTAGAGATAACAAGGTGACCGGTCAGAGCCGCTTTAATCGCAATCTCCAGCGTTTCATGGTCACGAATCTCCCCGATCATAATTTTATCGGGGTCTTGGCGGAGGATGGAGCGGAGTGCATCGGCAAACGAGAGTCCTACTTTTGGGTTCACTTGAACTTGTTGAATCAGATTCATACGGTACTCAACCGGATCTTCGACGGTGATGACTTTGTCCTCTACGTTACGAAGTTCATTCAGGGCACCGTAAAGGGTAGTCGTTTTACCGCTTCCGGTAGGACCGGTAACCAAGATAATACCAAAGGGGGATTGTAGCCCTTTAATCAGCTTCTGGTAGCTCTCCGAATCCATTCCGGAATCTTCGAGTTTGACAAGAGCCTTGGTTTTATCCAGAATACGCATAACAATCGATTCACCATAGATTATAGGAAGTGTTGAGAGACGAAAATCAAACTCCGCGTCCATAACCATAGCGGAGAAACGTCCATCTTGCGGCTTACGGCGTTCGGCAATATCAAGATTAGCCAAGAGTTTAATCCGTGAAGCGAGCGGAGGGTAAATGTCCCGATCGAAAATAAAGATTTCTGCCAATTTGCCATCCACCCGTCCTCGAACTACGCAGTTTCTCTCTGTCGGTTCGATGTGGATATCACTCGCCCGTCCTTTGATACATGCTTTTAGGATAACATCGATAAGCTGCAGTATAGAAGAGGCCTCTTGCTGTTCTTCAATGGTTCCGATATTACGCAATTCGTTACGGATATTGGTAACGAGTTCTTTGACACTGTCTTTAAGCTCCATTTTAAATAAATAGGCTTGGATCTGTTTTTCGGTAGCAACGGCGATTTTTATCGATTTTCGGGGAAAAAGACGTTGAATGGACTCTTGTGCCTCAAGATTAAGGGGATCTGCAAATGCAACGACGACATACATATCATCCTGTGAAATAGGGAGAGCATTGTAGCGTTTAAGCTGAATCGTTGGTATTTTCTCAATGAGTCGATAATCCATATCAATGGAATCAAGATCCATAAAAGGGACTTCAATAACTTCGGCTAAATGGGTTAGAATAGAAGTTTCATCTAAAAAATGGTAATTTTTAATGATGGAGAGTTCATACCGTCCAAGACGGATCTGCTCAACGATAAAGCGTTTGATAAAATTAGTCGAAATTGCACCTACTTTGGTGAGGGTTTCCAAAACGGTATCATCCTGAACCCCTCTGGATGTCAGACGATCAATTTGTTGTTGCGAGATATGGCGCTTTTCTAATAAGTCATGCGTGATGCGATCCATACACTCTATCCTTTTCTAATACACATGGTGAAATGTCAATATTTTATCATAGTATTCATCTATAGCTATGCTTTTTTGTCCGTTTGTTTCAGACGCATAGAGTTTATAGCTCAAACGTGTATCGGAAGAGTCTTGATACTCTTTGATAAATTGCTCAGTTTGAGGATTTTTGAGATACAAATCAAATACTTTGGAGAGCAAGTAGGTACTACTGGGAAATTTAAGATTTTGAATCGGTTTATTATCGTACAAAGCTTGCATCAGAAGTTTTTTCTGCATTACGATAACGGAAAAATAGGCAGCATTGGCACGGGATTCTTTGGTTTGATTTAGAGTCATTATCGGTGCAGCCAAACGATCGATGGAATCTGCTTTGAGGCATGAAAAGGCATACAAAGAGATATAAGCTTCATCCCCTTTATGGTAGGGAAATCCTTGAAACCCAAGATTACAAGCTGCAAGATAGTTCCCCTGCTGATAGAGGTTATATAGCCGCTGTTTGGAATCAGCGAAAGAAGGTACTATTATTAAAATGATGAAGAGTAAAAATTTCATTTAAAGGAACCTTGTTCAATTGAATCGAGTAAGGAGCGTGCCGATTCGGAATTAGAGTCTGAGATATAAAGCTGCAATGTTTTTTTCGCTTGCTCTACTCTGCCGAGTTTGACGAGTGATTTGGCAAAAATAATCCAACTTTCATCTATTTTATTATTTAAATTATTGGTCTTTAATGAAAAATTATAAGCCTCACTATAATTGCCGTGATCATAATGGTAACGGGCAATAAATAAGCCAAGATTAGAATTTGATGTCTCTTTGAAGCGGCGTTCAACACTCTCTATATCAATTTTGGATTCATTACGGTTGAGTGAGAGCGATTTATCACCGGATAAAGGGGAAATAGCCGGAGGGGGCGCTTTTATAGAAGGCGATTCAGGGACGTTTAAAACTTTCGTAGCCGGAATACTTTGCTGGAGAGGTTTGGTATTTTGTGCAGTAGAGGCAGCGGCTATGGGTGTTTGAGGTAGTGAGGTTTGAAAGGATTGAACAAAATCCATCGATGGCTCGAGGATATCTTGGGTTTCATCGCTCTTAGGTACTGTTGTTTTAGCCGATGATTCAAGCGGCTCTTTTGCCATAGCTGTCTTTGGTGCATCGGAATCGTGTGAGAGCGAGAGAGCCACCGTCAAAGAGATGAGGAGTAGAAATACCGCACCGATATACGGGGCATACGATTTGATTTTGTATTTTAACCAGCGTCGTTCTAAATTTCGAATATCAAGCACGTATGAGTCCTGTATGAATTGCCGCCATTTCAATCCATTTTGATTTTAAGGCATTGTATTTAATGAGGGTAGGATGGTTTTGTTCATACCAGTAATAGAGACTGAAAAGAGAAAATAATAATTTATTCGTATCCCGATAATTCCCTTTTGTTAGAGAAGTAATCAGTTTCATATTTTTGTCATTAAACATATTGGCAACGTCAAAACAGTTGGCTTTTAATAACTTTTTTTGGACATATACTTTGAGTTCTTCTGCGGAAGCATTCTGGAGTTCGATGCTTTCCCAGATCCGCGTTTGAAAGTGCTCTTTTGCAATCACATCTTCTTTATCGGTTTTATGCAGAGTGATGACAAATTTAATCGCACGTGCATCGGAGATAAGACGAATTTTTTCCATAAGCGATGAGCTGTAGAGTTGCGCTTCATCCAAAAGTACAATGGGGACATCGGGATAGGATACCGCTTCGGCAATTTCTAAAAATCGGGTTAACGTCATCACTTCACGGGGAGAGTGTCCAAATATCCTTTGTGCCAAGACACGGAGGAAATCATCTTCATCCACAATAGGGATATCAAACATCAATACTTTTTGATGTTTGGAGAGGTCGTGGTGGAGTTTATGCAGAAGCATACTTTTCCCCGTCCCCGGTTTACCGAATAAAAGGATCATTTTCAGAGGTTTTTGTACTGAGTTTTTAAGCGATTGATACATATGTGAAACACTGTCAATCTGGACGTAGTCACGCGGGTTAACTACATCCAAAAACAGATCACGCGGTTTTGAGAAAAGAGAATTCTCCATCCGTTATTTACTTTCTGGCTTTGCTTCTTCTTCGATTTGTTTTCCAAGACGCGTATAGCCTAAATCACCTAAGCTAACCGTATCTTTCTCTTTTTTGATAATGTGAGGTTCAATAATGATAACAATCTCTTCTGTTCGTTTACTCATCCCCTCACGTTTAAACATATAACCTAGCAAAGGGATATCTCCGAGCAACGGAACTTTATTATTATCTTGCACGTTCTTGGTATTAATCAGACCACCTAAAATAACTCGGTTACCGTCTTTAACCGTGATAACCGAAGATATTTGACGACGGCTCAAGTCGGGTGGCATATCGCGTGTCGAGTTATTGGTTGAAATTTCACTGGCTGTTTCAGAAATAGAAGGATTTATTCGTAAAGTAATGCTTCCATCATTTGAGATTTCAGGAGTGATGTCAAGCAGTACCCCTGAAAATACGGAACTGACCACTTCCGTTGTCGCCTGCTCACCGGTTGTCCCTCCGGCTAACGTAGAGGTATTTCTTGTTTTATAGAATAATTCCGTCCCTGCGGTAATAAGGGCTGGCTGATTATTAAGGGTTAAAATTTTCGGATTGGAGATGGAGTAGACATCCCCTTGTGTTTTCAAAAATTTAACCACCTCATTCAAACTTCCTTTGATACCGGCTTGAAACACACTTGTATTTAGACGACCTGCTGTACTAGGTGTCAACGTTTTAATAGGAAACATAATGTTGCTCGTTCCTGTAGCATCTGCAGTAAAAGAGCCTACATTTTTTGTATTATAATAGTTGAAGCCCAAATCAATATTTTGTAAGGCATAAAGCTGAGACCAGTCAATACCGGTCGAAGAACCGTCTGTAAAAACGACACTGTACATCTTAACATCAATTAAAACCTGTGTCTGCATTTTTTTCTGCAAATCATTGATATAGCTATCAAGACGTTGGATTTGTTTTCCGGTACCGGTAACGGTGACGAGTCCGGCACTTTTATTAATGAATATGTTGTGATGGGTATCTTTTTCTGATGTTTTCTCTGTAGCAGTTTTTTCAT
>NZ_MIBU01000155.1:0-2309 GCF_001830725.1 Sulfuricurvum sp. RIFOXYD12_FULL_44_77 | reverse complement strand
GGTTGAGTTTTATCATTTTTTTCTTTTTCTTTGCCATGGTGTAAGTGTAGCTTAAAATCCTAAGGCTAAAGCCTTTATAGCTTTGCTAAACTCTCATAAAATAACCGATGGGAAAAATAAATGGTCGATCTCACTGTCGATGAATGGACGCAAGAAGAGTTTTTACGTCATAAAAAAGAGCTTGAATCAGAGGGGACGAAAGTACTACTAATTGATACAATACTAAACCCTATCGACGGTGCCGAGACGACCCTTTACGCTCCGCCGTTACTGAAAAATGAGCCGGAGGGGAGCGTGTTTGTGTTTTACTGCGACAGCGGCAAATCGTCCAAAGAGAGGCTAGGAGAGTTTAGAACCAAATTTCCGAATCATGTATGTATCAGTTTACGGGGAGGGCGAGGATATTGGCGCAAGAATCTACGGGTATAAGAATAGCATTTGAAGCCTACGCGCGTTCTCTTTCAGAAGGGCGTTATTATGACGCCCATAATGACTTGGAACATTTATGGTTTCCCCGTCGTTTTGATAAGGATGATGAGGTTCTGTTTTGGAAAGGGCTTATCAGTGCGGCGGTGAGTTTTGAACTTTTAAAGCGGGGACGCCCGGAGGCTTCGCAAAAAGCGTGGCAGACCTATCTCAAATATTCACCCCTTTTCAAAACGCTTGTTACCCCCCATAAAGAACTCTACGATAAAATAGTACAACTTATTGAAAAAAAGGTCGGAAATGTCTGAATTTTTAGATGCTATGAAGTTTCGTCATGCGTGTAAAGTGTTTGATGGTGAAAAGCAGATTCCTGCTGAGGAGTTTGAGTCACTCTTGGAAGTAGCACGTACGTCTCCCTCGTCGTTTGGGATGGAACCGTGGAGAATGATTGTGATTCGTAACCCTGCCCTTCGCAAAGCACTTAAGAGTGCCTGTTGGAATCAAAATCAGATTACCGAGTGTTCTGAACTGGTAGTTTTTACGACCGATAACGACACGGTACGAAGCGGTACACCCTATGTGCGGAAAATGTTTGAGCGACGAGGACTCCCGGCAGAGGCCGTTGATATGTATATGGGTGTCTATAAAAACTATTTAGAGCCGATCGAGTGCGATGAGGTATTGTTGGAAAATTGGACGGCAAAACAGTGCTATATTGCTTTGGCAAACATGATGACCTATGCGGCGACATTAGAGATCGACAGCTGTCCGATCGAGGGGTTTGATAAAGAGTCAGTTGAAGCGATTCTGGATCTTGAATACGGTCACAGTGTTGCCGTTATCTGTGCGTTTGGATACAGAGTAAATCCTCAAAGTCCTCAAGTGCGTCTTGATTTGAAACAGATCGTTGAATACCGCTAAAAGGGAATCCGATGTTGCAAAAAATGGAATACTATACAGAACGTGTACTTGAATACGGAACCGACTACGGTATCAAGGTCTTAGGTGCTCTTGCTATTTTCTTTATCGGAAAATGGGTTATACGAAAAGCTATTACTTTGATGCGGCACGGGATGGTGAAGTCTCGCGTCGATGAAACTTTGATATCGTTTTTTGCAAATGCGATATATGTGGCATTGATGATTGCCATTATTGTTGCAGCAGCGAGCAATCTAGGGATTAATACCACTTCGTTTGTCGCGGTATTCGGTGCGGCAGGGTTAGCGATCGGGCTGGCGCTCAAAGATACCCTAGCCAATGTCGGGGCTGCCGTGCTGATTATCTTTTTCCGCCCTTTTAAAGTGGGTGATTTTATCGAAGTCTCGGGAGTGATGGGGACGGTTAAAATCATCAATCTTTTCTCAACGACGCTAACGACGGCGGATAACCGCTCCATTATTATTCCCAACGGAGCTTTGATCGCCGGTAATATTATCAACTACACGGGGAATGAAACACGTCGGATCGATATGACGTTTGATATCGATTACAAAGATGATCTCAAACTTGCGAAAACGATTGTGTCGGAGATATTGGAGTCTCATCCTAAAGTGCTTCAAACGCCTGAATCCCTTGTGGCGGTTGGGGCGTTGGCACAAAATGCCGTTCAGCTTATTGCTCGACCGTGGGTTAAGGTGGAAGATTATTGGGATGTTACCTTTGAGATTACAGAATCGGTAAAATTAGCGTTTGATCAGCACCATATTACGGTTCCATTTCCGCAGATGGTTACCCACGTTAAACACGAAGATTAGCGATTGTTCATCAAAAAAGCGAGGGTTGCGCCCAGAGCGGCTATCGCACCGGCAATAAAAAGATATTCGGGAGCGTATTGATAGACGATTCCAGCTCCCAATGCCCCCACAAATCCCCCCAAACCGTAT
>NZ_MIBU01000154.1:0-1396 GCF_001830725.1 Sulfuricurvum sp. RIFOXYD12_FULL_44_77 | reverse complement strand
TTATTCAAAGCGTATGATAAAGTTCAGCTTGTAGATGCGGCAGGAAAACCGATCAAAGCATCGGCTCTGGCAAAAGAGGTTACCTATATTTTCAACTATCCTCATGCCTCAACTCCATGTATGTTGATCAACTTACCTAAGGGAACTTCAAAAGAGGTAGAGTTAGCATCGGAAAATGGAGAAAAATACGTTTGGAAAAGCGGTGTCGGAAAAGAGCGCAGTATTGTTGCTTATGTCGCAATTTGTACCCATCAAATGACCCACCCGACTCCAAATGACAGTTTTATCACCTATGTCCCTACGACGAAAAAAACGATGGCGTATGATAAAGGGGGAGTCATCGTATGTTCCTCCCATCTTTCGGCATTTGATGCGGGTGCGGGTGCCAAAGTGCTAGGGGGTGCGGCAACGCAACCGCTGAACTCGGTTGTTTTAGAGCATGCGGCCGATGATACTTTGTGGGCAGTCGGCATTTTGGGATCTGATAAATTCCAGGATTATTTCAAAAGTTTCCGTCCTGAGCTAAAAGAGTTTTACGGCGGACCGGCAGAAGCTAAAAAATTGGTTTCTATCTCGGCTAAAACGGTTAAGCTTACTGAATATTCCAAAGAAATTATTCAATACTAAAAGGGGTTGTTATGAAAAAAAGTTTTACAGTATTGGCTCTTTCATTTTTACTGGCAGGGTCACTCAATGCAGCTGGAAATGATCATCGAACCATGTTGATGAAAGATATGCGTACGATGTTGGATGCTATGGAAGAGATTCAACGCGGTGGCTTATACAGCTCAACGGAAGATATGAAATCAGGGATCAAAAAGCTTCAAAGTACCCTTAAAACGCTTGAGAGTGAAGAGATTAAATTTATTCTCCCAAAAGATCAGGTGTATGCGTACAAATTTGCTCAAAAATCAGCGCATATGCTTCGTCTTTATTCGGATGATATGATCGTTTCGATTGACGCGGGACGTATGGATGAAGCGTTGGAAGATTATACTCAGCTTCTTAAACAGTGTACGTCGTGTCATATCCGAATTCGTAACTGGTAACCCTTCTTTATTTTATCTTCTTCCCAAGTGAAAGCTTGGGAAATTCTATAATTATTTGTTAACTAATCATTTCTTTTTCTAATCTATACTATCTCAAGATTTTCATATCTTTATACTATCGTGATGGTTTATCACAATTTTGTCTCACACTCCTACAAATTTGTTCATATATTAGAAAATAAAATACAAATCAAGATATGTTTAAGAATTAATTGTTATGATTGTTTCAAGATTCGAAATAAGTAAATCTTATCTCGGACGGTTTCTTGAAGGAGAATGAATGAAATTAGGAAAACTTAGTCTAGTCGCTGTAATGGCTCTTGGAACAAGCGCGTTCGCAATCGATA
>NZ_MIBU01000153.1:0-5719 GCF_001830725.1 Sulfuricurvum sp. RIFOXYD12_FULL_44_77 | reverse complement strand
TGGCATACGTGATAGAGTTTCGCGGGATTATCAATGGCGATGATAACGTATTTTGCAAACGTGATATTGGCTTTTTTTAACACCTCTTTTTTGAGTGCATTGCCGAAAATAGCGGGCTCACCCATCTTCTGGATCTCGTGAAAGGTGTTAATGTTGTTTTCGATCGCGAGATAAAACTCCCCTTTTTCTTTGAGTGCGCTAGCAACATTGCGTCCAAACTCTCCAAACCCTAAAATAATCGTGTGATCTTTTAACTCATCCGAAAAGAACTCATTGGCAATATTTTCATCCTCTTTTTTGATAAACATATCGGTTAGTGGCGTTAAATGTTTCAAAATGAGAGGGGTCATAATCATCGATAAAACAATAGTAGCAATCAACACTTGGCTGTAGGGCTGGGCAATCAGATCGTTTGAACGCGCCAGCTCTAAAATCGCCAGTGAAAATTCCCCTATCTGTATAAGGCTGAGGGCTGTTTTAAGACTCACTCTTTTACTTTCATTGAGTCGTACAAGAGCGAAAATGATGATGAATTTTAACACCATAACGCCGATCAAAAGCAATACGATGATATGCCATTGAGCGATAAGGAGGAAAAAATCTATCTGCATCCCTACGGTAATAAAAAAGATTCCGAGCAATAAATCCCGAAAAGGGATCAGATCGGCTTCTGCTTGGTGTTTGTATTTGGTTTCGGCGATGAGCATACCCGCGATAAACGCACCCAGAGAATAGGAAAAACCAAGGATATGGGCTAAATACGATGCCCCGATAGCCAAAAACAGAACGCTCCCGACAAAAAGTTCATCAGAGTTTGTTTTTAGGATTTGGGTTAAAAAAGGCTCTAATATATGCTTTCCGAATACCCATAAGAATGCCAACAAAATCACGGCACTGATCAACATATCCTGCAAGGCCGAAGTGATATCATGCGCGCTGCTGCTCATAAATCCGATGATCAACAAAATCGGGATGACCGCAATGTCCTGCATAATCAAAATTCCCAGCGATCGCTGCCCATGTCGGCGATTTATCTCACCGCTTTCGTTTAAAAGTTTGAGGACGATAGCAGTCGAGGAGAGGGCAATGACAAGTGAGATAATAAAGGATGAGTTTTGATCGAGTTTCAAGCCGTAATGAGCAACCAGATACACGATCGTGGAGGTGAGAAGAATCTGCAATGTCCCCGTTACAAATACCTCATGTTTCATCCGTTTCAAGTGCGCCAGCGAGAACTCAAGTCCGATGGTGAACATCAAAAAGACAACCCCAAACTCGGCGATCGCTTGAAGATCGTGATTACTGACGGCATGATGAAGATTAAAAATATAGGCTATAGAGGTACCGGTAAGAATGTACCCGATGATCGTAGGGAGATGAATTTTTCGGACAAAAATATTGATAAGGAGAGATAATAGCAATGTGGTTACGATAATCGTTAACATGCTATCTCTGCCCTTAATTTTTTTAGCTTATTGTAACGCAAATATAAGAATGTTATTAATGTCCGCCCATCACTTTGTCAATTTCTGAGGGTTTATCGTGAACACCGAAACGGTCGATGATAGTACGGGTTGCTTCATTCTGTCCAATTACCTCCACCTCTTTGCCCATATTTCGCAGTTTTATCACCGCTTTATCGAGAGCATAGACAGCCGTAATATCCCAAAAGTGCGCACGGGTAACATCAATAATGACATTTTTGACATCCTCTTTGTAATCAAACGCATCGGCGAAACGATCTGCTGAGTTAAAGAAAATCTGCCCGATGAATTTATAGACACGGGTACTGCTTGTCTCTTCGAATGATTTATCCCAATACATAAAATGGCTGATTTTATTGGCAAAAAATAACGATGCAAGAAGTACCCCCGTAAAGACACCGAGGGCGAGATTATGGGTTCCGACAACGACAAATACGGTTGAGAGCATCACAACATTGGTCGAAAGAGGCAAGGTTTTCAACCCTTTGATCGAATCCCAGTTAAACGTGCCGATGGAGACCATAATCATCACCGCAACAAGTGCCGCCATCGGAATAATTTTGATCAAATCCGACATAAAGACAACCATAATGAGCAACAGAACTCCTGCAATCAACGTCGAGAGTCGCCCCCGTCCCCCTGATTTGATATTGATGACCGACTGTCCAATCATTGCACATCCTGCCATCCCCCCCATACATCCGCTGGCAATATTCGCAATCCCCTGCCCTTTAGCTTCACGGTTTTTATCACTGTCGGTATCGGTCATATCATCGACGATCGTTGCCGTCATAAACGATTCTAACAACCCCACTGCCGCCAAAGCAGCCGAATAAGGGAAAATGATAGAGAGTGTCTCAAAATTCATCGGAACATCCGGCCATAAAAAGATCGGCAAGGTATCGGGGAGTGCACCCATATCACCGACCGTACGAACATCGATCCCCATCACTACCGTTACAGCGGTTAAGACGACAATGGTCACGAGCGGTGAGGGGATCAATCTACCTAGCTTTGGGATATAGGGGAAGAGATAAATGATTCCAAGCCCTGCCGCCGTTAGGGCATAAACATGCCACGTGACATTGGTGAGTTCGGGGAGTTGCGCCGTAAAGATCAAAATTGCCAACGCGTTCACAAATCCGATCACGACGGTACGGGAGACAAAACTCATCAAAACGCCGAGTTTCAAATATCCTGCAAGAATTTGCAATACCCCCGTAAGCAATGTTGCCGCCATCAGGTATTGTAGGCCGTGCTCTTTTACGAGCGTCACCATGAGCAGTGCCATTGCTCCTGTCGCGGCAGAGATCATACCTGCACGACCACCGACGAATGCGATAACCGTTGCGATACAAAATGAGGCATAAAGACCCACTTTGGGATCAACCCCCGCAATGATCGAAAAAGCGATCGCTTCAGGGATAAGAGCGAGGGCAACCACGATTCCGGCGAGAATATCGCCGCGAATGTTGCCGAACCACTCTTGTTTTGGGGATAGTAATAGCATTTAGTTCCTTGAAAGCAAAAAAAGTTGCAGGTATAGAGTGAGGAAATTTTAGCTAAATCGACCTAAACAAGGGGTAAAATAGATCTTTTCAAATTTAGAGTACGAGAGATTAATGAAAACTCCACCCTTAAACAAAAATATTGTTGCACTGGGAGCTAATAGCTTTTTTACCGATTTCTCAACCGAAATGATCCTCCCCCTCCTTCCGATTTTTTTAGAGCGATTTCTCCATGCGACCAAAACACAGATCGGTCTGATCGAGGGGGTAGCAGAGCTCTCCGTTGCCCTCCTCATCGCCCTTTCAGGTTTTTATTCGGATCGTTTAGGACGTCGGAAAGGGATTGTTGTTTTCGGATATGGTATATCCAACCTCATCAAACCGCTTGCTTTTTTTGCACAAAGTGCCACGATGGTCGCAACGATTCGTATCGGAGATCGTCTAGCGAAAGGGATACGGGTTGCACCGCGAGACGCTCTTATCAGCGCTTCTACCCCTAAAGAATCCAGCGGCTTTGTCTTCGGTTTTCATAAAATGATGGACGGAGCGGGGGCACTGGCGGGTTCTTTGGCTACTTTTGCACTCTTATGGGCGATGGGAGAGAGCGAAGAGACGTTCCGCACCGTATTTGCTCTGAGCCTCATTCCCGGTGTTATTGCTATGTCTATTCTCATCTTTGTCGTGGTCGATAAACCGTTTGAACCATCACCGATACGCCGTTTTCGTCCCGAAGCGCTCCCTAGCTCTTTTTATTGGCTGGTAGCTTTCCAGAGTCTTTTCAGCCTCTTTGCCATGAACTACTCGTTTATGATACTCAAAGCCGGAGACAACGGCCTCTCCCTCTTTATGATCCCCCTCGCCTATGCCCTCTATAATCTGACTCAGGCATTTTTTGCCATCCCGATCGGCCGCCTTGCAGATCGCTACGGAAAACCGGCTCTCCTCTCTTTTGTCTATCTTGCATTCGGTCTAGGCGCTTTATGTATGGCCTCGGGAACCGTATGGGGGGGGTGGACAGGATTTGCGATTTACGGTTTTTTTGCCGGCGGATTTAATTCACTTGCTAAAGCTATCATCTCTGACACCGCACCTCTAGAGCTTAAAGCAACCGCTTACGGGATTTACTTTAGTGCCGTCGGCTTTGCCACCCTCGCATCGCTCATCATTGCCGGTTGGCTTTGGGATCATTTTGGAAGTACAACACCTTTTTTGATTGCCGGAAGTATGGCATTACTCCTCTGCGGAATTTTATTTCTCTCTCGTAGACAATTTGTTTGCCATTAGTTACTATACTATCTAACTCACTTTTTCGAAGGGGCACCTATGAATATCCCCGATTTACCTTGGTCAAAGTCAATAGATTCTCTCTTAGTGGAGTTAGAGAGTTCTAGTGTTGGGCTTGACGCCAACGAAGCGGAAAATCGCTACAAACGATTCGGCTCCAACTCCCTGATGGTAGAAGAGCGTTCCAAACTCTCAATGTTAATTTCTCAATTTGCCAGCCCCATCGTCCTCATCCTCATTGTTGCGGGGATTATCAGCTTCGCTATGGATCACACCAAAGACGGTATTATCATCCTCGCTATCCTCATCATCAATGCCCTGCTGGGATTTTATCAGGAGCTTAAAGCCGAAACCTCTATTCGTGCACTTCAGCGACTCACCGAAAATCATGTACGGGTATTGCGCAGCGGGATTGAGACGCTCCTCCCCTCTCACCAACTCGTCCCCGGTGATATCATCTTACTCGGCGAAGGGGATCTCGTCCCTGCCGATGCACGCTTGATAGAATCGCACGCTCTGCAGGTGGATGAAGCGGTACTCACCGGAGAATCGCTCCCCTGTGATAAATCAGCCGATTCGGATGTCAGCTCAGAAGCCCCTATGTATGAACGTCTCAACTCACTCTATTCGGGAACCTCAATTTTACGCGGGAAAACAACCGCTCTCATATGCGCCACCGCCGAATGGACTGAAATGGCAAAAATAGCGGAAGCGGCACAAAAAATCTCTCCCGAATCCCCATTGACCCGTTCAATGCGCCATTTTTCAAAACAACTTCTGATCGCTATCGTCCTCATTCTCCTCATACTCGGTGCCTTTGCAATTGCCCAAGGACGCAGTGTCGATGAGATGATCTCCTTTCTCCTCGCTCAACTCGTTTCCGCCGTCCCTGAGGGGCTTCCGATCGTTATCACCCTCATTTTAGCGATCGGTGCCTATCGTCTCAGCCAGCACAAAATTCTAGTGCGCCATCTCCCCTCCGTCGAATCGCTCGGAAGTGCCACCGTTATCGCCACCGATAAAACGGGAACCATTACCGAGGGGATTCTCTCCGTCAAAAAGACAATGATACTCGATAAAGAAGAGCTTCTTCGCTGTGCGGCACTCTGTAACGACTCGTATGATGACAAAGGGGACGGTATTGATGTCGCCCTCGCCCAATGGTTGGGAGACGATTATCTCATCTTGCGAGAACAATTTGAAAGGATCTATTACCACCCATTTGATCCCATCACGAGGATGATGGGGACCATCAACCGTATCGACTCAGAAGAAAAACTCTATCTTAAAGGGGCCTACGAAGCCCTCATTCCCCTCGCCCAAAACACCCCTGAGCAACTCGAAGAACTGCAAAAATCGCACGATAGTATGGCATCGATGGGGTTACGTGTTTTAGCCTTCGGTGTGAGCGATCACCATTGGGAAGATCCCGTTCATGCACCG
>NZ_MIBU01000152.1:0-5716 GCF_001830725.1 Sulfuricurvum sp. RIFOXYD12_FULL_44_77 | reverse complement strand
GCCTTGATCGCTAACGATATTCGTCGAGGGATCATTCCTCAGTATCAAGAAAACTATGAGGATTTTACTTTTCATGCGGTGGAGATTCCCAATCGACACGCTCTGAAAAACTCCCTTAGTGCGAATGAGTTTGAAGAGGTACTTAAAACCCATGCGCACAATACCCTCGCCGCTGTTGCTTCCGTGACACTCGAATATCTCCCCGAATCTCGTAAAAAGCTTCATGCTAAAGCGATCCGTGAATACCTCAGTGCTTTTCAGGTGATCTCCCCGATGCGTGCCAATGCTTTAGGTGTCGATAATCTCAATATTCTTTTACAAGAGTATTTTAATCCCAACCCCAAAAAATTGGTCAAAACATTTAAAGGGGAGTTTCGTCTAATGGATAAAGTGGTTCACACTAAAAATGAGAATCTCCCATCAACCACCCCCGAAGAGTTTAAAGAGTCGTGTGATCCGAGTGAGCGGCGAATTTTCAATGGAATGTGCGGACTCATTTTTCGCCTTGATGAAGAGGATGAGCTCTGTTATGTCTATTATCCGAATGAAGAGCTTATTGTCCATTATAAATATGATCAAATCAGTGATTACCTCAGCCTCTCTTATGCACTGAGCGTCCATAAAGTGCAAGGGATGGAGTACGAGCGGGTTGTAATGATTATGAGTTTTTCACACCATATAATGCTCAATACCAAACTCCTCTATACCGCTCTGACTCGGGCGAAAAAACATTGTATCGTCGTAGGGGAATCGGGGGCATTTGAATCGGCGTGCCGACGGTTGGAACACTCCAGACGTTTCACCGTTATGCAAGAGCTTGAGTTAACTAAATGATAAAAATTTTCCTTTAGCTAACTTGTGCTACAATTTCCGTTCTAATCCATAAACAACAAGGATTCACAATGAAAGCATTAATGATCTCCGCACTCCTCGCTTCAAGCGTTATGGGGGCTTCACTTGCAGATGAGGCGAAAACAGCCGGTTTAAAACCGATTCCATCTAACGCAAAAGCACTCGAAAAGCTCATCTCCAACCCTAAAAATCCGACCACTGCGGCTAAAGTAGAACTGGGGAAAATGCTCTATTTTGAACCACGCCTCTCTAAAAGCGGTTTGATTAGCTGTAATACCTGTCATAACCTCGCTACCGGTGGAACCGATGGGATGGCTTCAGCTATCGGACATAAATGGACCTCTAATCCGCACCATTTAAGCTCTCCTACGGTCTACAACGCCGTATTCTACAGCCAACAATTTTGGGATGGACGTTCTCCTCACCTCGAAAACCAAGCCCAAGGACCGATCCAAGCAGGACCTGAAATGGCAGCTCCGAAAGAGTTCGTAGAGGGTGTTGTTAACTCTATCCCTGCTTACGTCAACGCCTTCAAAAAAGCATACGGCAAAGATGTCAAAGTAACCTTTGAAAAAGTGGCCGATACGATTGCCGTATTCGAGCGTACTCTCGTTACCCCATCACGCTACGATGCATTCTTGAACGGAAACAAAAAAGCGCTTACCTCCGCAGAGCAAAAAGGGCTTAAAACCTTTATCGATAAAGGGTGTGCTACGTGTCATAATGATATCGCACTCGGTGGAACGATGCAGGCATTCGGTGCCGTTGCTCCGTATAAATATATGAATGTGGGTGATTTTAAAGGGGATAAAAACGGTATGGTACGTGTACCGACACTCCGTAACGTCACCGAAACGGCTCCCTATTTCCACAATGGCCAAATGGCAACCCTTAGCGAAGCGATCAAAGAGATGGGGCGTATCCAACTCGGTGTTGATTTGAATGACAAAGAGACGGAAGAGATCGAAACGTTCCTAAAAGCGTTAGAAGGTAAAAAACCGACGGTTATCTATCCGATGCTTCCGGCTTCTACCGCTAAAACACCTAAAGTAGACGTTGTTAATAATTAAAAAAATCTACTCACAGTCGATACCGGGAAATTCTTCCCGGTATTTTCCACATTCACTCTTCATTATCTGTAAAATCTGAGGCTTTTTTACGGGGTCTAACCAGTTTAGAAATTCTATCAGTGGTGCTTCATCCATAGCCGTACATCCCGATGTAGGACGTTTATCACTTTGGTTGAGATGGATAAAGATACACGAACCACGCCCCTTTACTCCCGAATCGTTGTACCCTATCACCGCTCCGTAGCGATAGACTCCATCAGGACGTCGCATTATCTCATAGCTGAGAGGGAGAGAGCTTTTTTCATAAATTCGGAGTATTTTATTGTAACGTGAATCATTGATATCATCCACACAATAGAGATTTTCATCTGCATGCCAGTAGGGAAGCTTGAACGTCGTATTCTGATCGTAACCGAACGTTGAGGTTATCGGGAATACTCCTGCGGGTGAACGTCCATCTCCCTCATTTTTCAGAGGCTCTTTAAATGCACTATATCCTAAACCGCTTCGACCCAACGTAACGGGGACTTTATCACCGATTTTTACCCATTGATCGTGCCGCTCATACCGCTGCATCGATCCTTTTGTCGCATTGAGTTCCGGCGAAAGTACCACCACTAATTGCTGTGAAGCAAACGCGATAGAGAGTGTGGATGAAAGGAAAAGGGGCAAAGTTATTTTCAACATCTCATTTCTCTTAGTTTATTTTAAAGTTAGGTAGTATAGCATATTGAAAATAGCAAGAGTGAGGCAATAATGGCAATAACGGTTCGTAAAGCAACGGAGGCGGATATTGACATTATTGCCCAAGCATTGCTGGAGAGTTCACGAGGAGGAAAGAAGATCGGTTTGTTCGATTTGGTTTTCAACACCTCTGAGAATGAAGCTCTGTTAAATAATCTAAAACGCTTAGCCCTCACAACTACCAAAAGCTATTGCCATTTCTCTAATTTTTTTATTGCCCTCTCAGATGGAACGATTGCCGGAACCATTTGCGGCTATGAACCCCGTATAGCAACCCATGAAATTTTTTCCAAAGCACTCGAAGAGATCGGATTTGATGAAACCTACCATGAACGTATTGCCGCCTATCTGCTCTGTGAAGCTGATGTGGATAACAAAACGTTTGTATTGGATTTTATGCTGGTCAAACCTGAATTTAAAAGTATCGACGTCTACAAAGAGCTGATCGGAAAAAGTATGCTCACTGCACGGCTCAAAGGGTATCGTAAAGTTCAAACCTCTGTCGAAATAGGGTTGGTGGAGAATGAACTTATTTACAAAAAGCTGGGTTTTAATGTTATCGATGAAAAACGGAGCGAATATTATAAAGAACAATTTGATTGTGCCGGTATTATGCGCCTTCAAATGATTTTATAAGGATCTTCTATCGAATATGGAATTTTAGGGTTACTCCCGCCCCTCATAGCTATTCTCCTCGCCCTCTTTAGCCGTTCCGTTTTTATCGCGTTAGCCATGGCGGTCATTATCGGTGAGTTCATCATTGCCGATTTTCACCCTCTTAATACTCTTACTCTCATACTGGAACGCTTTAGTGCCCTGCTGAGTGAAGGGTGGGTACTCAAAACCCTCGCATTTGCCATTATGGTAGGCTCCGTCATGACCCTCATCGAGCGAAGTGGAGGTGTGGGCGCTCTTGTCCATGAGCTTAGCGTGAAACGTTCACTTGTAAGGAGCAAGCGTGGTGCGCTTCTCCCCAGTTTTATTGTCGGTATTGTTATCTTTATTGAATCCTCTATTACCTCTTTAGTAGCCGGCGCGGTTGGAAAACCTTTGTGTGACCGCTATGGCATCAGTCGTGCGAAACTTGCCTTTGTCTGTGATTCTACCTCTGCACCGGTCTGCTCTATCATCACAATCAACGGATGGGGGGCATTGTTACTCGGTCTTATCGGAGGGCAGATTGGAGCAGGTCTCATCGCAGGGGAAGAGGGAGCATGGCTACTCAGTGCCATCGCTTACAACTTCTATGCCTATATCGCTCTGGTCGTTACGTTTGCCGTCATCTGGTACGAAATTGATATAGGGCCTATGCGTCATGCTCTACTGGGCGAAGAGACAACTATATACAAAGAAAACAATAGAAATATTGGTCTATTTTTATGGCCCATTCTCTGGATGGTCGGGGGAGTAGTCGGCTTTATGCTCTTAACCGGAGGCGGAAATATCCTCAAAGGCTCCGGATCAAGTTCTATTTTTTATGCCCTCGCTCTCACGCTAGCACTAATGTGGATCTATTATCGATTCACAGCTACTATGAGCAATAGAGAATTTTTCGATGCAACCTTCATTGGAGCCAAAGCACTCACACCGATAGCTTTGATCTTACTCTTTGCTTTTGCAATCGGCGGGGTGAGTTCAGACATGGAGGTTGGTCACTATCTCGCCTCGTTTATCGGTGATTATCTCCCATCAAAATATCTGGCGGGAGCCATTTTTATCTTAGCCGCCATTATCGCCTTTGCCACGGGAACGAGTTGGGGGACATTTAGCATTATGCTCCCCATCGCCATTCCTCTCGCAGTAGGTCTTGATGCTCCGGTAGCCCTCGCTATGGGTGCCGTCATCTCAGGAGGCGTTTTCGGTGATCACTGCTCCCCCATCTCCGACACCACGATCATCTCCTCTATGGCAAGCGGATGCGATGTTGGGGAACATGTTCGGACACAACTCCCGTATGCATTAATCTCGGCTTTTTTAGCGTTTCTTCTCTTTATCGCTGTTGGAATCCTTCTCACATGACAAAAGCTTCCCTCCTTTTACTCGAAGATGATCCGAACCTCTCGGAGAGTGTCAGCGAATACCTTGAGGGGTGCGGCTATAGCGTTACGTGTGTCTATGATGCCTCAGCAGCGGAAGATATCCTCTACGAGCAAAAGTTCGACCTACTCCTCCTCGATGTAAACGTTCCGAACGGGAACGGATTTTCGTTACTCAAAGCAAGCCGAAAAGGGGGAAATGTCACCCCCGCTATTTTTATCACCTCACGTAATGCTATGAGTGATGTCGAGGAGGGGTTTGAAAGTGGCGGAGATGATTACATCCGCAAACCCTTCGCCCTCAAAGAGCTGCTTCTGCGGATTCAAACCATTCTAAAACGAAATTTCTTCCATAATCCGACCGATGTTTTGACACTCGCAGAGGGGGTGACCTACGATAGTGACAATCAGGTACTCCTCCTAAACGGAGAAACGCAACATCTTCAACTCAAAGAGCATAAGCTCCTCAAACTCTTTATCCAACACCGTGGTCAGCTCCTCTCTCATGAAATGATTTTGGAGCATCTGTGGGATTATGATGAAATACCTAGTGATGGAAGTTTGCGTACCTACATCAAAACGCTCCGCAAACTCCTCGGAAAGGATTCCATTGTCAGCCACAAGCGCCTCGGGTATCAGTTTCGCTAAATACCGAACACTACGAAGTTTTTTAGCCCTCTATGCTGTGATGAGCATTCTCATCTTGGCACTAATGGCAACCCTCTATTACGAATCACTGAAAGCCCAAATGCTCTCTTCTCACCGCCTTGCGATGCAGCTTCAAAGCGAGAACTATGTCCCCCGCTTGAAAACATGGCTGGAAAGTGGTCATGACCTTGTTACATTTCCCACCGATCTCGCCTATAAAACGGCCCTATACGGATACGATAAAGATCTTCTCGTCGGGAATCTGGATCAAAAACATCACGATTTCAGCGAAAATATCGCCCTTCATAACGGCTATATTCATCTCATAGTCGCCCTCTCCCCTTATGGTTTAGGGGAATACTATCT
>NZ_MIBU01000151.1:0-9249 GCF_001830725.1 Sulfuricurvum sp. RIFOXYD12_FULL_44_77 | reverse complement strand
TACTGCGACAGCTCTCGCCCTGTTGCATCGATGACATGAACGGCGCACGCTAAACACGGATCGAACGAGTGAACCGCCCGTAACACCTCCAGCGGTGCCGAAGGATCGGCGAGACGAATTCCGATCAATGACTCTTCATACGCCCCGCGTCCCTCTTTAGCACCCTTAGGCGAAGCATTCCATGTTGTCGGAACGACCGCCTGATAGTTGGCGATTTTCGCATCCTCAATTCGGACAAAATGCCCTAATACCCCGCGCGGTACTTCAAATATTCCCGCACCCCTCGCCTCGCTCGGAAGCTCTTCGAACACATACTTCGTCCACGTCGTTTCATCGTAGTATTTGATATTTTCGATCAAATCACTCATCGTATCAAATAGATAATCACAGCAGATTTGCGCTTCCACCGCCCGCGCCGCATTACGCCCGATTGTGGTAGAGAAATCGATCAACTCCATATGGGAACGTTTCATAAACCGCTCCATATAAGGGCGGATAACGGGAGAGTTTTTGACGTATCCGACAATCATTCGCGCCAACGGCCCCACTTCCATCACATTTCCATCATAGCGAGGTGCTTTGACCCATGTGTATTTCCCCTCGGTTTTAAGGGAACCGTCCTCATTTAGATCGGTATAAAACGGTGTTGTCTCCCCATCATACGGGGAGAGGGGTGCATCATTTTCATACCACGAACGGGATGCCTCTTCGGTGATTTTGCTCGGATCAAACGGCTCTATATTCTCAAAATTATGCCCCTTGATCACACCGTTCTCAAACAACTGCTGCTGTTTTCCGAATCGGTATCCGCCGCAGCACATAAAGTTACCGACGGCTCGCCCTTCTCCCTCTTTAATCGAGTCGCGATAGGCATTGACGATCATCAGCATATCGGGGATATACGCCCTCTCTATAAAATCTCTCGTCTCTTTAATTATAAACAAAAAGTCATTCAACCGCTGAGGGTTGAGCATATCGGCGACACTCGTAACCCCTCCGACGACGAGATTTTGAGGGTGAGGAGTTTTCCCCGCAAAAATCGCTACCGCTTTAGAGAGTTCACGCTGTATTCGAAGTGCTTCGAGATAGTGGTTCATATGAACCAAATTCTCCTCTGGGCTTAGACGATAGGTCTCATGTCCCCAGTAGCCGTTGGCAAAGAGCCCCAACCTCCCCGCTTTGACAAACCCTTCGAGTTTTTCTTTGATAGCTTCCAAATGCCCATCGGAGTTACGATAGGGGTGCTCACACCATATCTGCGCATCTTCGGCTGCTTGAGCACAATCGGCACTCAAAGCGCTCGTGATATCGACGAAATCGAGTGAATGGAGGTGATAATAGTGAACGATATGATCTTGGACGAACAAGGAGAGGGTGACAAGGTTACGGATAATCTCGGCATTATGGGGTATTTCAATCCCATACGCCGCTTCCACCGCACTGATCGAAGCGCGATAATGGACATTGGTACAGACCCCGCAGATGCGCTGAGCGATCAATCCCGAATCACGAGGATCACGCCCTTTTAAGATCGTTTCGATCCCCCGAAAAAGCTGCCCCGAAGCCCACGCTTCAGTAACAACGTTATTCTCATCGATCTCTACCTCTATCCGTAAATGCCCCTCGATACGGGTAATAGGATCAATAATAATTTTTTTAGTGCTCATTTTCACCCTCCGGTAGTTTACGATTATTTGCATATTGATCAAACGCGATTTTCCCCTGACCGCAGGCGAAACATCCGTGCCCCGCCTGTACCGGCCAGCTCGTCCCCTCGTTGAACTTCACGAGTGAGCAGTTGAGATCGGCGTATGGCCCTTTGCACCCCATTTCAAAAAGGCACCACCCCTTCTTCGCCCCCTCATCACCCCATTCACGGACAAACTCATCGGCATCGTAATGTCCTCGGCGTTCGCAGTTATCATGAACGCGGAAGCCGTATGCCCATTCGGGACGGTTTTTACTATCGAGTTTCGGAAACTCTTCAAACATAATATACTGCAATAGGGTTCCGACGATATTGATCGGATTGGTCGGACAACCGGGAAGGTTGATAATATCGCTACGATCTAACGCTTCCGCCACACCGACCGCACCCGTCGGATTAGGCGCGGCGGCGACAACACCGCCATCATAGGCACATGATCCCACCGCGATCACCGCTGCGGCATTTTTGGCGACGCGACGCAATAAATCGACTCCCGTCTCACCCTTTGGTCCTATCCGCAAAAATTTACCGTCCATCCCTAGAGGAACCGCCCCCTCGACGATCAAGACATATTTACCGCTATCATTATGGAGTATACTCTCCAGCGCGGACTCAGATTGATCCCCCGAAGCCGCCATCAGTAGCTCATGATAATCCAGCGAAATGTATTTGAGGATCAGATCGTCCACTTTGGGGTGGGAGGTTTTAATAAACGCTTCCGAATTACCGGTACAATCAGAGAGTTCGAGCCAGATGATCGGAATTTTGTTGAGTTGTGTCACCCCCTCTTCCACGACCCCCTCAAACTGCGGATGCAGATGCATCGATGCCGTGATCATAGAGACCCAGCGGTTAAATTCGCGACTCATCTCAAACGATTCCAACGCCTCATGGAAATTCTCAGGATTCAACTGATTCTTCGGATGAAGCGAATTGTATTTATCGATTCGTGCGCGCACTTTTGTCAATTCCGCCGCCGTAGCCGCATCGAGCCTCTCTTGTTTAAGCCGTGCCGCCTCAGTAGGATCGACAGGGGTTGCACTGATAATCGCGCAGATATCTTGTTTGCACCGTCCGCAGGTACGTCCCGCTTTCGAGTGTTCTTTGAGCTCAGCGAACGACGTCACTGCATTCTCTTTGATAATCTCAACCAACTCCAGCTCATGCACCCCCTCACAACTACAGACAAGTTTCCCGTATTCGGACATCAAACGGTTCGAGTAGAGATACGCCGCATCAATCGGCGCATCGGTTTCGATCAAACGTTTAAGGGCGAGAAGATCGATATTAGTGTTGATCCCGATAAACCGTTTCAGTCTGTCATTATTGACGATATACTGATCGATCCGATCCCCATGCGTGATCAAAATCGTTTCATTCTCGGGGTCTTTGGGGTTAAAATCGGTCGCGGTGACATCGGCAAACAAAAATGATCCCACTTTGAGCCCATCGATGGAGACCTCTTCTTTAAATATTTTACTCTCCGTCCCTAAGAGATTCGCGATAGCGACATCGGCTTGGATCGTGCACTCTTTGACCCGTCCGGCGATAAATCCCCCTGCACGTAGCTGTGCCGCTTCGCCGACGCAGTAGATGTTCTCATCCGAGGTACGCATCCTCTCATCGACCAAAATACCTTTGTCACATTCGAGAAGGTCACGCGCATAGGGGATATTGGGATCGATTCCGACACCGAAAATGATAAACGGATTGTCGATCTCCCCTTGCTTGGTCAAGACTTTGGTTATCACATTTCCCTCAACCTCTTTATCCACGATTTGATCGCCGAATCGGATACTTACACGGCTGTCCGCTTCAAAAATACCCCGAATCAGCTCCAGCCCCTCGCGGCTAATCACCTCGGAGTAGAGATAGTTTTTGCGTACCAGAAGGGTAATGCTTTGCGGAGCATCGCTACGCATCAACGTATCGAGCAATTCCAACGCAATCGGCCCTGCCCCGACGATGATCACATTTTTTCCGACCATCCCCTTCGCAATTGCTTCGCAATCCTTCTGACTTCGAAAGGTCGCCGCATTTTGAATCCCTGAAATGTCAAAAAGTGTTTTGGGAACCGATCCCGTCGCAAGAATCAGTTTATCGTAATGAAATGCGGCATGTTCACTGAAAACCCGTTTTTGCGCGGGATCAATCGAGATGATTTTTTGATCCAGTTCCAGTTTTACTTTTGAGTGAAGCTCCAACTCTATCGAATCAACACATTTGCAATCTTCCACCAGCTTGCACAAATGGATACGATCATACGGAGGGTGCTTTTCATCGGAAACAATGAGTATCTCCGATTCGGGAGCACTCTCCATAAGGGTATTGGCAATATACACAGCGGCAATCCCGCCTCCTACGATAACAATGCGCATGCGTTACTCCTCACTCTTGTTTTGAATTTTGGCCGATTTTTTCGCAGCAGCGTATTCCTCACGGCTTTGTTTACATGCCTCTTCCCACACAAACCACCCCTCATTCGCCCCCTCTTCTTTAAGGGCACTGAGTTGTTTTGTCTCACTTTGCCACAACGCCTCTTCGGGTTTCGGACAGGCACGGACACATTCACCGCAGTAGATACAGAGCCACGGATTATAGCGATACGTTTTCGTTCCGTCTTCATGTTGATAAAAGAGAATCGCCCCCGGAGGACACACCTTCTCACATTTATCACAAAAAATACACGCATCTATCCCGTATTCGATCAATCCCCGATACCCGCTCGGCAAAACCATCTCTTCGGCAGGATATTGGTGTGTGCGGATCGGTCTAAAAAGGTTCAAAAACGCTTCCAACATAGAGGTAAACATCTGAGTCTCCTATTTTGCCGTACACGACATACACGGATCAAACGAGGCAAGGATGGCAGGTGCATCGGCATACTCACTTCCTTTAAACACCTCCATCATAGCCGGAATCGCCGAAAAGGTCGGAGTTTTAATCCGAACACGATCGAGCATATTTTGACCGCTCCCCCGTACCAGATAAAAGAGCTCTCCGCGCGGCGCTTCGACACGAACCACCGCTTCGCCGTTCGGTTTCCCTTTTGCCTTCTCCTGAATCTCTCCTACTGGGAGGTTATTCACGATATTTTGACACATTGCTATCGAGTTCACAATCTCTCGAAGACGAACGAAGTTACGCGCATGAATATCCCCCGTAGATTCAAGAATCATTGTGTACCCTATATCTTCATAGGGGAAATCACTCGTTTCGGCGCGAACATCGGTTGCCAATCCCGCCGCACGAGCCAACGGTCCTAGAGCATTGTAAATGTACGCATCCTCCAATCTCAGCACCCCTACCCCTTTGTATTTGAGTGAGAGCGACCAGTTGTTGTCAAATAATCCGATCAGTGCATCGATTTTATCGGTTAACAATCCGAGGTTTTTATGGATCAGCGCCACCAGTTCAGGGGTTAAATCACGGTTCACCCCGCCGATGGAGATGTAATCAAACTGGACACGGTTCCCGCTAATCGCTTCTTGAACATCCATAATCAGTTCCCGATCCCCCATAATCTGCATAAAAAGGGCTTCAAAACCTGCATTCTCCGCCGTATGGGCGAGACAGAGCATGTGGGAATGGATACGATCCAGCTCCACCATCAACATCCGCAAATATTTGATCCGATCATTAGCGACAAAGCCCAGCAGTTTTTCGACGGCTAACGTATACGAGAGGGAATGAGTAATAGCACAAAGCCCGCAAACACGAGCAACGACATACCCCACCTGCTTGAACTCAAAACTGCGGGTACACGCCAGTTCCACCCCGCGATGGACAAATCCGACATCGGCATCGACCCCGATAATCTTTTCGTTCTCACACTCAAATTTAAAACGGATTGGCTCTAGCAGAGAGATATGCTGTGACCCCAAAGGGATTTGGATCGTTTTTTTCATGATTCCCCCCTAAGCGGATGTGCCAGTGAATCCTCATCGAGATAAAGCCCTCTCTCCGCACCTTCCACTTTAAGCCCGAACATATCAACGATCTCCCTCTCCCCCATAAATGCGGAGGGGATCAGACTCACAAGCGAGGGGATAGGGGTATCGTAATCACTGATGGCATAATAGATCACTACTTCATCTTTTACCCCATACTTTGAGAAAATCCATTGAAGTTCGATTTTACCCTCCCCTAAATCGATCCCGTTGACACTCAGAAAGTGCCACTCTTTAGGAAGGTAAAACGCTCGAATATCATTTAATACCGTGGAGAGTGTTATTTCAATCTTTCGCATGAGGTTCCACCTTTTTTGCCATACCCAGGCGGCTGAGTTTATTATGTATCGTCTCTATTGCACCGAAGAGTTTGAACGGTTTTTCGATCTCTTTGCTTTTCGCTTCGAGCACTTCTAACCCTTTGACCAACGCATCAATAATCAGCTGCGGCGATGCGGCGCACCCGGGGACATAGACATCAACGGGGATATAACGATCGATCCCGTCTTCGACGTTATACATCCCCCGAAACACACCCCCTGTTGCCGTGCACGACCCCACCGCCACGACCACTTTTGGTTCAGGGATTTGGGAATAGAGCTCGACGAGACGCTCACGGGAACGGTAGGTGACAGGGCCCGTCACCAAAAAAATATCAGACTGTTTCGGATTTCCCGTATTGATCACCCCGAAACGCTCCAAATCAAACTTCGGTCCCAGTGCTGCGAGAATTTCGATATCACAGCCGTTACAGCTTCCCGCATTGTAGTGTAAAACCCACGGCGATTTTTTCCGAAAAGAGGTAAAGAATTTCATAACAGCACCCCCGCGAGATTGAGCACCGCCAGAGCCATCGCAACGGTGTAGATGATTTTCACCATCTGCGCAGGTCTGACACGGGCGGTCGCATTATCGACGAGATTAACGAGTAAAAAGACCCCCGCGACTAGTACTGCCCCAAGCCAATGGGACTCTCCGCCGAAGAGGTAAACAAAACTGTAGATAAAGATATATTCGAGAAAACGGGACATATACAAAAACTCGTAAAACACCCCGCTGTACTCGATCTCGACCCCCCCGACGATCTCCTGATGGGCTTCACCGACATCAAACGGAGATTTCTTTACTTTGATTGGGACGATCATCAACAATGCGGCAAACAATAGCGGCAACTGCGTCAAGTATCCATCCATTTTAAGTATTTGTGAAATCTCAAAACTCCCGCTCACCAGATATAACCCCACCGCCACCAAAATCAGTATCGGCTCATACGCCACCACCATCAACAGTTCACGGTTTGATCCGATATGCGAATAGACGGAACGGACACTGTACCCCGCCACAATGAGGAGAAGTTGGGCGAAGAGGTGTAGAAAAATAATATAGAGGAGATTCCATCCCAAAAAGATCGCCGCGATAGTGAACCATAAAACAAAGAAGTGGGCAACCGCGAGGAGAGCATGAGGAGCGTGGACGATCAGCGTCCGCTTATCGAGAAGTTTGAACATATCGTAAAACGGCTGCAGCAGCGGCGGCCCCTGACGCCGCTGCATCCGAGCCCGCAACACCCGCTCTCCCCCATAAACTAAGCCTCCCAAAATCGGTGCCAATGCAATCCATACCCAGATCATGACAACGCTCCTACTATCGCTACGGCGACAAAAAGAGATCCAAATCCCCAATAGAGTATCCGTTGTACTTTCACAGAGGATTCAAAATAGACCAATGCCGCATCAAACGGCTCTTTTTCCCCACAATGATACGGCTGCGAGCGATCATACCGATCCATCCGACGAATCAGGGATGGGAGGGCAAAAACAAAGAGCATCGGCAACGCCAACAGTACGACGAAGATATTCTGCTGCATCATAATGTATCCGAGAGCCCCAATTACTATAAAAAAGCTCAGCAACACCAACGGAACATTAAAACCGCTCGGAATCGCAATCGCCTCGGAGACTTCGACATCACACGGGGCAGAGAGAAGTGCTGATGCCACTTTAAAATAGAGCAACACCATCAAAGCACTCCCGACGATCAATGAGAGAAGGATGATTAGATTGGAGGGGTGCTCTTTGAGGAGTGAAGCGATAGAGGTAATCGCAAAAAGTTTCCCCATAAAAAGACCGAACGGCGGGAGGGTCAACGAGACAAACCCAAAGAGGATAAATCCCACCGTTTTAGGCGATCGTGTCACCATCCCTTTCATATCCTCAATATCTTTGGCATGATGAAGACGCTCCAACACCCCTGCCGAGAGAAACAGCAATGCTTTAGAGAGGGCATGAAAGAGCATCAATGCGAGAGCGAGGTTGATACTCTCCTGTGTCCCGATCGCCGCTAGCGCCATCATCAACCCCAACAATGCCACGGTGGAGTATCCCAAAATCTCTTTCAGCACTGAGCGCGACAGTGCCAAATACGACGCGGCAACAAACACCAACGCCCCGATGATCGAGATGATCCCCCCGACCATACTCACCGCCAACGCAGGGGCAAGTTTGAGAATCAGATAGGGGGCGATTTTAACCATCGTCGCCGAGTGGAGCATTGCACTCACGGGAGTCGGTGCGACCATCGCCCCGAGTAACCACCCCTCGAACGGGATCGAAGCCCCTTTGACGAGTGCCGCCATCGAGAGTAGCGCCACCGCCAAGAGAATCATTCCCCCTGAACTTTGCAGCAGCGTATCGAACATCACACTCTTAAACCCGATAATAGCGACCAACGCCCCCAATAAAATTACCACTCCGCCGATCTGATTCATCCAGAGGGCTTTGAGGGCATTGGCTCGGCTCACCTCATCATCTCTAAAGGCAATCAACAGATACGATGCAAGGGTCGTCATTTCAAAAAGGAAGAAAAAGAGGAGAATCGAGTTGGCGATGACGATCAGATTCATCACCGAGAGAAACACCAGCAATCCCCCGACGAAAAGACGCTTTTTGAGTGGAGAAGTCGGTTCATCCTCCATATATTTCACAGAGTAGAGGACGATAATCCCCCCCACCCCGTTGATAATCAAAAACATAAACTTCGAGAGACTATCCACGA
This sequence comes from Sulfuricurvum sp. RIFOXYD12_FULL_44_77, assembly GCF_001830725.1. NCBI lineage: Bacteria > Pseudomonadati > Campylobacterota > Epsilonproteobacteria > Campylobacterales > Sulfurimonadaceae > Sulfuricurvum > Sulfuricurvum sp. RIFOXYD12_FULL_44_77. The sequence continues at coordinate 537 of NZ_MIBU01000151.1, read as the reverse complement.
CGATCTCCGCCGACCCCGCTTCAGGGACAATAGACTCGATGTATCCGTACAACACTAGCTGTAGAGCCGCGAGCGCCATCACTTTGGGGTGGTTAAAGACTCTACCTTGATAGAGAAAAAAGAGGAGTAGGACGACATCGGCGGCAACAATCGCACCATTCATCGTGTGGGAGAGTTGAAACGTCAACACCCCCATAGAGGTATAAAGAGAAAAAGCACCTAGCCCAAGAAGAAATAAAACCGCCGTAATAACGACATACTGAGCCCGCTGATTAGGGAGCATGAGCAATAAAATCGACGCTATAATCGGCAATAAAATAAGCGTTAATACCAACTCCATCTGTCTTCCTTTAGGAACGGCTGTTGGATTATTATATCACAATGAATAGTATAAAAATGTTACGGAAATGATTTTTTTCTGATGTAAAGTTGAGGGATTGTTTTTTGAAAGATGGTGGCGGGGGGGGGACTCGAACCCCCGACCTCCGGCTTATGAGACCAGCGCTCTAACCAGCTGAGCTACCCAGCCATCTTTTG
>NZ_MIBU01000150.1:0-5848 GCF_001830725.1 Sulfuricurvum sp. RIFOXYD12_FULL_44_77 | reverse complement strand
AAGTTAGTACTCGGATCAGAAAAATCTTGTACAGAAGCGAGTGGAGCACCTGTCAGAGGATTCCAATTCATTTTTTGCCAAGGATGTTTTATCTGCTGTTGTTCATAGGAGAGACCGGACACAACGGTATAGTTCTCTTTTTTAACCGTTAATAGCATTTCAATGCCAGATTTTATATTGTCTACTCCCGAATAGCCCAACATCCCATTTGTAAATACTGGTGCCGGGAAACCTGCTGGAAATACTCTCCAAGTATTGTCAAATTGAAAAAAATCACGATATACCCTTGAATCCAAAGTATAGTCATCACTGATTTTATATTTATTTCCTAATTCCACAAAGTAGGATTCTCTCTTTGACTTGTCCTCATTGTTAATGGCATGTGCGACTCCGTAACGGGGGCCGTCTTCGGTCTTGTTGTAATTGGCTTTAACATAAATACCATTGTTATGCTTTAGCGAGAGATTGGTATTGAGTCTCTTGGAAGTTGGATTCGTATATCCACTGTTACCTACAACATCGTTCGCTACATAGGCACTGTATCCATCGGTATCACGATAGTTGATGTTTGCCGCTATATCAAAATTTTGATACGTTTTTCCTAACAGAAGATTGGTAGCTGTCGTGTTGTAACTGCCCACTTTGGTGCTGATTTGAACCCCGTTTATATCTTGAGATTCTTTGGTTATGATGTTGATAAGGGCGGTAAATGCATTTTCACCATACAGTGCGGATGCCGGCCCTCGGATAATCTCTACCCGTTTGATCTGCTCCACCGGAAAGTTTGCAAAAGTACTAGTCGCTCCGCCATTAAGCAAATCGGAGTTTAACGAATGTCCGTCGAGAAGGATTAAAACTTTTTCGGAAAACCACGTTTCTATACCGCGAATGGCTATTTTATCGGTATAAATATTACTCTGTGAGACCCCAAGCCCCGGAACGACTCTGAGTATATCCAAGAGGGTGTTGGCTCCCATTTTATTGATGGCATCGTCATCGATGATCGTAACCGATGCGGAGGTTTTTTTGACGTTTTCTTTGACGCGTGAAGCGGATATTACAAACGTCTCCTCTTTGAGCCAAGACGCCTCATCCTCTAGCGTCGCATTAAAGGGATTTGCAAAGATAATAGCCGGAATAGACAAACAAATTATTTTTTTGATCACGATAATCCTTTTTTAATATCAACAGGGGCTAAAAACGACGCGATTGCGTCCGAAAGTTTTAGCTTCATAAAGGGCGCTGTCCGCACGTTTTATCATAGCAACATCGGTATCATTGGATGAGAAACAGCTAATTCCTATGCTAATCGTTTGTGGTTGATCTGTGCTAAACGTCTGATGTTCTACCGCACTTCGGAGCCGTTCTGCGAGTAGCATGGCTTGGTTTTGATCGGTCTCACGGCAAATAATGAGGAACTCTTCCCCTCCCCATCGACCGATGATGTCAGTTTCCCGTAGTGTTGCATTTAGTATTGCAGCAATCTCCACGAGCACTTTATCTCCGACTAAATGGCCAAAAGTATCGTTAACATTTTTAAAGAGATCGACATCGCATAAAAGAACCGAAAACGGAGCGTTATAGCGTCTCGCGGCTTGTATCTGATCGGTGAAGACCTCTTCTAATTTGACACGGTTATAGAGCTGAGTCAATTTATCCGTGATGGAGAGCTTTTCTAATTCTATATTTTTTGCTTCCAGTTCCAGTGTGCGTGTTTGTACCATCTGCTCTAATTGTGTATTATAAAGTGCGAGCCTATTGTAGGAATTTTGCAAGTTTTCACTCATCTTGTCAAAGGTTCTCTCCAATTTCCCTAGCTCATCTTTTCTATTCCCGATCTCAACCGATTTCGGCATAAAATTGCCGTTGGACAGCTCTTCCGCCCGTTTCGTTAAATCGATAATCGGATTACTGATATGTGTAGCCATACTGTATGCGATGGGGAGAAACAAGACCAAAAAGATTACCATAGAGATGAGTGATTGATACAACGACTGATGAACGTTGTCTTCCATTTGGCGAGAATAATTTAAGACTTTTTTCTCTAGCTCCGTTTGTGAAAAATAGAGGGTTAATACGCCCCACAGTTCGCTTCCCATATAAAGAGATTTTTTGATAACGAGGATGGGGTGATGATTGTAAGTTTGTTCACTTACCTGAAGAGTATTCGTATTAATATTTTTGGGGTAAATAGGGGATTCGTGCAGTTTGGAATTTGATGAATTAACGATCACATTTCCACTTTTGTCTACGACATCGATATGGATAATGTTTTCACTTTTAGCTGCATCGCTGAAAACCAATTCGGAAAATTTTGAAAAGTTATATGCGGCTAATTCATTTTCAAGTTGTATGGCAAGTGACTCGGTATGATTCTTGGCCCGAAGAAGCTTGTTGTCTTGTAATAGCAATTTTTGTTCTTCAAAAGTTTCTTGAAGCATATTTTTATACGAAATGACATGCTGAGCGGTAAGGATAATGGAGATTCCTAAAAGTAAAAGCGAAAAAAGTAAAAGTAACTTCCATCGAATTTGTTCTTTAAATAGTTTCATTAATTGCACTCAATCATCCAGTCTTTCATACTGTTAATAATTATATCTTATTTTGAAACTATATGATGATTTTTATTTTTTATGCAGCATCCGTATCAGCGAATCGACAATTTTCATATCCAAATGTTCTCGCATTGATTCTTTCATCAGTTTAATGGATTCAAATGTACTCATCGGATTTTTATAAGATCTTTTAGTTGTTAATGCGTCAAATACATCGCATACGGCGATGATTCGTGCGAAGAGTGATATTGCATCGCCTTTGATCTGATCGGGGTATCCTTTGCCGTTTATTTTTTCGTGATGATGACGAATACCCGATAGTATTTTCGGCTCGGTGATCCCTAGTTTTAGAACAATGTCATACCCTAAACACGGGTGAGCTTTCATCGTCTCAAATTCTTGTTCACTCAATGTTCCGTTTTTATTGATAATGTCGTAATCGACTTGACTCTTCCCGATATCGTGCAATATTGCAGACATCCCAAGATGCTCCAACTCTTTTTCATTGATCCCTAAAAAATTTCCGAGACTAAGGGCATAAATGCTGACATTGAGCGAGTGGGTATGGGTATAGTAATCATGAGCCGTTATTTTCAAGAGAGACTCAATCGCACCGCTATCACGCAAAATCACCTCGACAATGGTATTAACCAGCGGCTTTGTGTTCTGAATCGTCTCTAGTGACTCAGGATTATGAAACATATCGTTAATAACAGAGGTTGCCCGTTCGTATATTATCAGCGCTTTGCTATCCATTGGGATATCTTCGGCGCGCGCGATGGATTGGATGTGCTTTTGGACGTAGGCTTCGTAGCGCAGAGAGTCTTCATCCTCGATATAGAGGCGTTCAATTTCTCTCAAACGGCTTCTGTTGTTCGAATCGACAACCGTGTCGCTTTGCAAAAAGAGGGTCATTGCTGTTTTGGTCTCATTACGGAGATAAATGGTGAAATCGATCTTTTCACCTTCGGTAATAACCCGTTTATCAATCGATTTATAGCGTTTAATTTTACTCATAAGTTTCCTGTTGTTGAATTTTACCTTTTCGTGTTCTAATAATGTGATTGTATTTTCTAACAATTCACGCGTCTACCACTAAGCCGTTTCGGGGAAGTAATTGGCTATTATTTTCCTTATGAATCTTCCCATATACGACGTTATCGGCGATATCCGCTCCGCACTATTAACCTCAAACCGCCTTATCCTCCAAGCCCCTCCGGGAGCGGGAAAGACGACATCAGTTCCCCTTGCGCTATTGGATGAGCCGTGGTTGGAGGGGAAACAGATCATTATGCTGGAACCGCGACGGATCGCCGCAAGGAGTGCCGCCGAACGTATGGCACACCTGCTGGGTGAAAAAGTGGGAATGCGGATCGGGTATCAAATTCGAGCCGAAAAAAAACTAAGTAGCGACACAAAAATCCTCGTCGTCACCGAAGGGATTTTGACCCGTATGCTCCAAAGTGACCCTTCGTTAGAGAGTGTCGCCCTTATCATCTTCGATGAGTTCCATGAGCGCCATCTGCATAGCGATCTCTCCCTCGCCTTTGCTCTGCAGTCTCAGGAGTTTTTACGCGAGGATTTGAAGATTATGGTGATGTCGGCAACGCTGGACACCGACGCATTGCAGAGATTGCTCAATCATCCTCCCCTCATCACTAGCGTAGGGCGCAGTTTCCCGATTGCGATAGAGCATCTGCCACCCAATACGCCAACAATTGAGCCGAAAAAGATTGTCGCGGCACTGATGGATTTGATCCAAACCATTATTCATTCTGATGAGGGGAGTATCCTCGTTTTTTTACCAGGATCTCGTGAAATCAAAGCCCTTGAGGGGATGCTCAAAGCGTATTACAAAGAGAGGGAGATCGATATTTCTCCGCTTTATGGGGAACTCTCCAAAGAGGTTCAGGAGCGCGCTATCGCACCGTCGCTAAGGCGCAAAATCGTTCTCGCCACCAACATCGCCGAAACAAGCCTCACCATTGAGGGGATAACCATCGTTGTCGATTCAGGGTTGGAAAAAGTGCTCACTTTTGACCCTCGCAGCGGTATGGAGCGGCTCGTTACGCAGAGAATCTCCCGTGCCTCAGCCGATCAGCGCGCAGGTCGTGCAGGCCGCTTAAGTGCAGGGAAATGTTACCGCCTATGGAGTGCGACGAGCCATCAGATGCTAACCTCTCATAAAGAGCCGGAGATTCGTCTGTGTGATCTCACCCCTTTGGCATTGGAACTGGGTTTATGGGGAGATAACGAACTCTCATGGATTACCCCTCCCCCCGCTAAAGCACTGGCTCACGGTGTGTCACTTTTGCAGATGATGGGTGCTATGGATGCTAAAGGCTCGATTACAGCTCACGGAAAAGCCATGATGGGGTTAGGGATTCACCCCCGTTTGGCGCACATGATACGCATCGGGCAAACGTTGGGATATGAGAGTGAAGCTATTGTATTGGCCGCTTTGCTCAACGAGCGTGATCTCTTCGCCCGAAGCAGTGAGCGGACATCCGATATGCGGGAGCGGTTTTGGCGATTGTGTGATGCGTTTAACGCCAATGTGCTTCCTCCTGTGATGGCTGAGAATGCCAATTTTATCCTCGCAACGGCCAGAGATATCGCAAAACGGCTCACGTCATCATTGCGTTTGTCAGCGGATTTCCCCTCAGAGATGATCGCCCTTTTGCTCACCCTCGCTTATCCCGATCGAATCGCCCGACTCCGTAGTCCCAAAGGGGATAAATATCTCCTCAGCAACGGCAAAGAGGTCAGATTAGCTCAGGAGGATGATTTGATCGGCGAGGAGTGGCTCATCGTCACCCAAAGCGGCGGAGAGTCAACAACGGGGCAGATTTACCAATGCGCTCCGCTTTGTATCGATGTGTTGGAACGGTATCTCCCTGAACTTTTCAGCACGGAAGCGACGATAACGTGGAACGCTGAGTCAGAGCGGGTTGAAGCGAGAGAGATCACCCGCCTTGGGGCTATCATCGTCGAATCGCGACCGCTAGAGCATCCCGACGCGATGGAGGTGAAACGGACACTACTGGAGGGGATACGCTCAAAAGGGGTTGATGCCCTACCTTGGTCAGCATCATCGGTTGCTTTGCGTCATCGTCTTCAAACCATGCACTATCACTGTAGCGAAAACTCGTTCGGCAATTTCAGTGACGAAGCACTCCTGTCGTCCTTGGAAATATGGCTTTTGCCCCATCTGAGTACCCAAAGCTCACTCCGTGAATGTGAGAGTCTTGATCTCTACGCCATCCTCACCTCACAACTCAGTTGGGAAGAGA
>NZ_MIBU01000149.1:0-5907 GCF_001830725.1 Sulfuricurvum sp. RIFOXYD12_FULL_44_77 | reverse complement strand
TAAATACTTCGGGTATCTGTTTCTCTTCACCACGATTGTTGCTTACTCGCTGGCGTATGTTGCGTATCATCTGGTGTTGTGGCTGAGTTAGGTAATCATTAACCACACTTTGTTACAATACGCTTATGAGTAAAATATTAATGATAGAAGACGATCTCGAGCTTGCCGAGATCCTCACCGAATTTTTAGAACAGTACCAATTCGATGTAACGACGGAAGATGATCCGTTCAAAGCGCTGAGCATTCTCAAATTAGAGAAATTTGATGCGGTCATTTTGGATTTAACCTTACCGGGTATGGATGGGTTGGAGGTATGCGAAGCGATCCGCGCGCGCCAGAATATCCCCATTATCATCTCCTCAGCTCGTTCCGATGTCACCGATAAAATCAACGCACTCGAACTCGGTGCGGACGATTATCTCCCAAAACCCTACGATCCGAGAGAACTAGAGGCCCGTATCCATTCGGTATTGCGCCGATACGATGCCGCTTCGGAACTCGCACTTCAGAACGATTGTGATTTTAAACTCAATGAATCCGCGATGCAAATCAGCTATAAAGGGCGGCCGCTTGAATTCACCAATGCCGAGTACGGGATTTTGGCCCATATGATAAAAAAGCAGGGGATGGTTGTTTCGAGAGAAGATTTGATTCACAACGTGAGTGCGATCAATGAAGACTCCTCCAACAAAAGCATCGACGTGATGATGGGACGTATCCGTAATAAGCTTGGGGATAAATCCCTTATCGAATCGATTCGTGGCATCGGCTACAAACTTCTAAAATGATTAAAAACAATGCGGTTCTTGCAACCGTTGTTTTCGCGATGGTGGTGACCGTATCGAGTGTCAGTTATACCTTCTATCAGCTCTATGAAACGAACCGAGCCAAACATATTGACAACATTTTCACCAAACACTCTCTCATCAGTCAAATCTATCATACGTATATTATTAAACAGACGTCTCAACCGATGTTTGAAGCCAATTTGGCACTCTATGATCTTGAAGAGATAACCGATGAGACGGCGTATGAGACGATAATCCGTCAAGGGAGAGTTCTGAAAAGTGACGGAAACGGGGATGAAATGATGGAGGAGTATGCTCTTTCAGATTTTCCTCTTGAAACTCACGTAGCCCAGCAGGTTATTACATCAATGATCGAGCATCGAGGTCATATCTATTTTTGGGTTGAATCTTCCCGTCACAGTGTATTGCTTGAAGATCGGAGTATCGAGCCTTATCGTCCGGTCAATCTTCTTTCAGCGTATGGGACGATTATGGCGATTTTGCTCGTCTCATTTGCCCTTATTATTTATCGTTTGCGCCCTTTGCGCCGTTTGCGAAAACAAATTGCCCGTTTCGGAGAAGGGGATATGGGGGTGCGATTCCGTACCGATGGGAGCGATGAGATAGCTCTTATCGCCAACGAACTCGATTCGACCCAAAACAAAATCCGATCCCTTATCGAGTCTCGTACCCTATTTTTGCGCAATATTATGCATGAACTTAAAACCCCTATTGCCAAAGGGCGGATTGTTGCAACGATGCTGAGTGATGAGAAACAGCGAGGGCGGTTTGAAGGGATTTTTGAGCGTCTTGAATCATTGATCGGAGAGTTTGCACTGCTCGAAGAGATTACATCCGGAAACCAATACCATGAGAAAAAAGAGTATCGGCTTATCGATATCATCGACGGCGCCATCGATCTTGCGATGGTAGAGTATGAAGCGGTTGATCGTCATATTGATGCATCGATCAAAGTTGAAGCCGATTACCGTCTTTTTGTAACGGCAGTGAAAAATTTGATCGATAATGCGATCAAATACTCTCCCGAAAAAAAGATGGAGATTTGGATGGAAGAGGGGGAGATCATTTTCGCGAATGAGGGTGAACCGCTCAAGAAACCGTTGAGCTATTACATCGAACCTTTTACGAAAGAGCATCCGACCAAAGACAGTTTTGGATTGGGGCTTTATATCGTCGATGCGATTTTAAAAGAGCACGATTATGTTCTTGCGTATGAGCGGCGAGAAAACCGCAACTGTTTTATTTGTGTCCCTGTAAAAACCAAAAGGAAATAGATGAAGAAAATTTTGATCACCAATGATGACGGATATGAATCGGCAGGACTTTTAGCCCTCATCGAAGCATTGGACGGACTAGGACAAATCACGGTTGTTGCCCCCTCGACGGAGAAATCGGCGTGCGGACACTCGCTGACGTTGACACGTCCTCTTAGTTTTATCAGTGTCGGGGATGATTTTTATAAACTCGATGACGGAACGCCCAGCGATTGTGTCTATCTTGCACTCCATTCCCTTTTCGAAGAGTCCAAACCCGATTTGCTGATTAGCGGGATTAACAAAGGCTCCAATATGGGTGAGGATATTACCTATTCGGGAACCGCAGCGGCAGCGATGGAAGCGGTACTCCATAGTGTTCCGGCAATTGCTATCTCACAGGTGATGGATTTTACCCAGCCACTCGGCGATTTTGCATTGGCGAAACAGGCGATCCGCCATCTGGCAGAGAAAATTTTGACCGGAGACTTTCCGCTGAACGAGCGCGAATTTCTCAATGTGAATATCCCGCACGATGTTAAAGAACTGGAGTTTGCCGTTACGTATGCGGGGTATCGCTATTATGCCAATGACGCTCACCTCCATCGTAATCCGCGCGGAATGGAATACTACTGGCTCGGACTCCATCCTCTTGAGTATAAGCCGCGCGAAAAACGGGAGGCACTCTGTGATTTTGAAGCAATTGAGGCGGGGAAAGTGTCTCTGACGCCGATCAAACTCGACATGAGCGCCTATAAATCGATGCAGCAATTACGAGAGTGGCTGTGAGACATACCCGTACTAAACTCGTATTCGGCGAAGAGAATTTTGAAAAGTTCCATGATGCCAAAATTCTCCTCCTCGGTGTCGGCGGTGTCGGGAGTTTCTGTCTCGACTGCCTTTACCGCTCAGGGGTACGTGACATCACGATCATCGATTTCGATTGCTACGATGTGACAAATCAAAACCGTCAAATGCACTCGGAAATGCACGAGGGGGAGTTGAAAGTCGAAGCACTCAAAACCCATTACCCCGAAGTGATAGCAATTGCCGAAAAAATCACCCCCGAGTGGGTCGAGGCGTTTGATTTTGAGCCCTATGATCTTATCCTCGATGCAATTGACGATATGCGTGCCAAACTCGCGTTAATCCAAAAATGCTACCCCAAACTCATCTCCTCCGTCGGTTCGGCAAAACGGCTTGACCCGACGAAGATCGAAGTACGCTCCATCTGGAAAACCGAAGGAGACCCCTTTGCTTCTAAAATCCGAAATGAACTGCGTAAACGTAAATTCAAAGGGGATTTTAGTTGTATTTGCAGCTCTGAGCTTCCCCGAATCAAAGAAAAAGGGAGTTTTGTCGCCGTGACGGGAGCATTCGGTCTGGCAATGTGTTCGTTGGCTCTGCGAAAAATAGCTTTGTAACCTTCTTGTGATACGAGCGGTTTATACTCTCTATCATGGAACCTCTTCACCCCCTTTATCATCACTATTTGGAAGTCTTGGATGTGGCATTTCAGCCGATCGTTGATATCCATTCCGGAGCTATTTTCGGTGTAGAAGCTTTGCTTCGCGGAACCGATACTCTCGGATTTGAAACGATTTTCTCTTTTTTTGACCGTTTGTACGAGGAAAATATCCTTTATTCGTTTGATTTGCGTCTTCGAGAGAAGGTGATGGAAAAGTTTTGTTTGATCGAAGGGTATGAGACTCTCAAACTTTTTTACAATCTTGATAACCGCGTACTCGAGATGACCGATTTTTCGAAAGGAAATACCTTTCGTCTCCTTGAACGCTATAACCTCGATCCCAAAGCGATCGTATTTGAACTCTCAGAACATAATGAAATACTCAATCTTGATCATTTTACGAAATTGATGCACCATTACGGCGACGAGGGATTTTGTATCGCGATCGATGATTTTGGGATCGGGCAGTCCGGGTACAAACTGCTCTATCATTGCACTCCCAATATTATCAAGATTGATCGGTTTTTTCTGACGGATATCGACAAAGACCCTAAAAAAAAGCTCCTTGCTCGAAATATGGTTCAGCTCTCCACGTTGCTGGGATGCCGTGTCGTAGCTGAGGGAGTTGAGAGTGAGCGGGAACTTTTGGTATGTAAAGAGATCGGATGTCATATGGTACAGGGGTATTTTATTCAGCGTCCCACACTGGATTGTTCCCTTATTGTCAAAAAATACCTCCTAAACGGAACCAATTTAGTGGAAGAGAAACGCTCGTTGGGAAATCAAAAAATTATTTTAAAACGGCTTGAGCCACTTAAGTCCATTACTATTAATGATTCGATGGAAACCTTGCTCGATTTACTGAATGAAAAAGGGACCTATCTCGTTCCCGTTGTGGATGGAGCGATGCACCCCTTAGGGATTATCCATGAACACAAGCTCAAAGCGATCGCCTGTTCCCCTTATGGGCGCTCACTAACCCAAAATCGCTCTTCCAACCTCTCGACACTGGAAACCTACATCGAACCGATCCCCGTGGTCGATTTGACAATGCCGCTTGAGACGATGATCGAACTCTTCTCCCTTTCCCAAAATGCTCCGGGTGTGTTGGTTGTGGAGTCCTCACGCTATATTGGGTATTTGAGTGCACGCGAAATGATCGAAGTGGTACATGAGCGCAATCTTATCCGAGCCCGTGATGAAAATCCCCTCACCCGTCTTCCGGGAAATTTCAGAATAAACGAATACATCGCGTATGTGATCGAAAGCGGTGCCGAAGCAGTATTGACCTATTTTGATTTTGATCATTTCAAACCCTATAACGATTATTACGGGTTTCGAAACGGAGATCGGGTGATCTTGCTGTTCGCCGAACTAATGCAGAAAGTTCTATGCAACGACTATTTTAAAGGGCACATCGGAGGGGATGATTTTTTTGTGGGGGCAATTTTGGATGAGACCCATACGTTTGAGAAAGTATGCGGCGAGATTGAGCGATTGATAGCCGCTTTCAGTGATGAGGTAAGAGCGTTTTATGAGCCCTCAGATCGTGAACGGGGCTTTATTCTCGGAGAAGATCGAGAGGGGAATAAACGGGAGTTTAAACTCCTTGGTGTGAGTGCCGTTGTCGTCCGTATGGGAAAGGATGAATCGATCACCTCAAGCGAACATCTTCAGCGAACTTTCGCCATGGAGAAAAAAACCGCAAAAAAATCACCTAATCATATGAGTATCATCGGTGATTGAGACGATAGCTTTGGTATAATGCCTTTTATTATCAATCTTCGGAGTTAACTGTGGAACAAAAAGAACCCATGACCAAATACGGGTTTCAGCGTCTTAGCGATGAGCTGAATACCCTAAAAAATATAGACTTGCCGGCCGTTAATGTTGAAATTGATCGTGCCAAAGAGTACGGAGATTTAAAAGAGAATTCCGAGTATCACGCCGCACGTGAAAAACAAGCTTTCATCGGAACCCGTATCGCTGAACTGGGTGAGGTGATTTCACGTGCGCAGATCGTGGACCCGAGTGAGCTTGAACATGCTCGTGTCAGTTTCGGCTCTACCGTGGTGCTATCCGATTTAGACAACGACCAAGAGGTCACCTATACCATCGTCGGCGGATGCGAAAGCAACCCTGAGCGAGGTCTTATCTCGTTTAACTCACCGCTGGCAAAACAGCTTTTGGGTCGCGTAGAGGGAGATGAATTGAATGCAAAACTCCCCGGCGGAACCAAAAACTTTGAAGTGCTTGAAGTGAAATATCAGGAGATCGTGTTTGAAAGCCATTAACGTCGGAATCATTGGAGTCAGCGGTTATACGGGTTTAGAACTCGTGAAAATGCTCATTACTCATCCGATTTTCAATCTACTTT
>NZ_MIBU01000148.1:0-1440 GCF_001830725.1 Sulfuricurvum sp. RIFOXYD12_FULL_44_77 | reverse complement strand
GAATTTCTTATCAATACCCTCGACAAAGGATCAGCCGAACAATGGCTTAACGAACGATTGGCGGAGCTGGACTTTGAAGCTATTCGTAGCAGTATTGTTTCTGCATACGAAATTGAATTAAACTAAAGAGGACGCATGTTTACCTACAAACCTGATAGACCCAAAGTGTTACTGGTTGATGACAAAGTCCGTAATCTCATTTTAATTAAAAATATTTTATCCCCCCTCAACCTCGATTTTTACATTGCACAAAATGGAGAAGAGGCGATTAAACGGGTAACGCAGACTACTTTTGATATGGTTCTTCTGGATATAGTGATGCCTGATATCGATGGTTATGAAGTATGCCGCCGCATCAAAAGTATTTCACGCGAACGAGACCTCTCTATTCTTTTTATGAGTGCATTGCGAACTCACGAAGACAAGACCAAAGGATTTGAAAGCGGCGCGGATGATTATCTCGTAAAACCGCTTTATGAAAAAGAGGTTCTGGCCAGAGTGAAACTTCATCTAAAAAAACGTTCCCTCGTTAAACACCTTACCGCACTGTTAAAACGCTCCTATCACGAACTCTATAACCCCCTTAGTATTATTAAAACTTCGGCTGAAATGTTCGGTTACCGTCATCCTAAAAACAGTTACGTCGATACGATGCATGCCGCTGCCAAGTCGCTTCATCTCATTTATGAAGATCTCTACTACGCACTTGGAGCAAAAAAAGAGATTCCTGAAAGAAAAGTGGAAAATTTAGCAAAATTCTTGCGAAAGCGTGTCGAATATTTCACCCTTCTCGCAGAAGTAAAAAAAATACGAATAGAACTCGACACTCAAGATGAGTGTTTAGTAGAGATACCCTCTAGTGATTTACAACGTATTATTGATAATACGATCTCCAATGCGATCAAATACTCTTTTGAAAATACAACCATACATATTTCCCTCATCAAAAAGATGAACATTATCCTAAAAATTACGAATCACGGCAGTACGATTATTAATCCGCACTACATCTTCACCGACGGATACCGAGAAGCATTCGATACCATTGGTATGGGAATCGGATTGGAGATTGTTGCCTCTATATGTCAACGACTTAACATTCATGCCGTTGTTGAATCCGCAAATGGAGTAACAACCTTTACCTATACGTTCAAAAGCGGTAATTAACGATGAAAATAACCTTGCTTGAAGACGAATACGCGTTGAGGAAGAATCTAACCGATTTTTTTACCTTCCACGCCTATGAAGTTGAGCCGTTTGGCGAGGGGAACGATATGCTCAATACGTGTCGTTTTAACTCAGATATCTATATTTTGGATATAAATGTTCCCGGAGCTAACGGATTTGAAGTCACCGATTGGATAGTACGCAACGACCCTGAAAAACCGATCATTTTTATGACTGCCTACACCGATATTGAGAGCATCACCCATGCTTACC
>NZ_MIBU01000147.1:0-8551 GCF_001830725.1 Sulfuricurvum sp. RIFOXYD12_FULL_44_77 | reverse complement strand
GCCCTCTCGAAAAATCCGAAACATTTTAACGACGAGTATTACCTCCTCATCGATATGCTCAAACGCTATCCGAATCTCTATGCCGACATCAGTGCCCTCCTCACCCCCGTAAGAGCAAAAGTATTGCGCCATCTGAGCCGACAGAGCGACATCCATCACAAACTCCTCTTCGGCACCGATTTCCCCGTCCCCTTTAGCACGATGCTCAACAGTTACGATCTCCCCTATCGCAAACGTTTTGCCCTCGCGCGCGAAGCCAATCCGTTCGACCGCTATGCCAAAGCTATTTTAGAGTATTTCCCACAAGAGAATCCCATATATACCAACTACACCAAGATATTAGGAGAATAACATGACAACCGGAACATTTACCAGCTTCGACGGCGCAGAGCTTTTTTATCGCGAATGGTCGCCGCAAAATCCCAACGGCAAAATCGTCCTGCTCCTCCATCGCGGACATGAGCACTCGGAGCGTCTCGATCCCATCGCCCGTTCGGCGATTTTCGAGGGGTACAAAGTGTTTTCGTATGACAATCGGGGGCACGGACATACCCGTGCCGAGGCGACCTATGAGTTTATGAATCTGGTGCGCGACTTGGAGGCATTTAGACATTTTGTCTGTGCCAAGGAGGGGAAAAGGGCTGAGAATATGTTCGTCGTCGCCAACTCGGTCGCAGGGGTCGTTGCTTCAACGTGGGTGCATGATTATGCACCTCGCATCGCGGGGATGGCATTGGTCGCTCCGGCGTTCGTGATCAAACTCTATGTTCCTCTCGCAAAACCCTCTCTTGATCTGATGATCCGATTTAATCCTCGCCTCAACATCAAATCCTACGTCAAAGCGAAGTTTTTGACCCATAACACGGTAGAGCAGGAGCGATATAACACCGATCCTCTCATCACCCCGAACATCCCCGCACGGCAGCTCGTGACACTCCTCGATACCGCAAAGCGCGTTGTGGATGATGCGAGCCATATCGTCACCCCAACATTGGTACTCTCGGCAACGTCGGATTATGTCGTGGACAGCCGTGTGCAAAAGGTATTTTATGACCGCCTCAGTTCCCCGTTAAAACGGTTCGTGGAATTGGAAGGGTTTTATCACGGTATCCTCTATGAAGCGGAGGCGCACAAAGCGATTGATGCAATCGGTGCCTTTATGGAGGAGTGTTTCAATACCTCTCAAAGCAATATAAGCGATCATCTCATCGCCTTGACCCAAAACGAAAAAGACCGTATCGCACGGGGTGACATCACGACGTGTCAAAAACTCTCTTTCGGCGTTCAGCGTTTTATGCTCAACTCTCTGGGCTGGATGAGTGATGGGATGAAAATCGGGCTGAAATACGGGTTCGATTCGGGGGTGACTCTCGATTACGTCTACAAAAACACCCCGAGCGGTGTGGGGCTACTGGGTAAAATGTCCGATAAAAACTATCTGGAGAGCATCGGATGGCGTGGGATTCGCCAGCGCAAAGTCCATGCGATAGAGGCCATCCGCGAAAAAATCGATCAGTTGCGTAATGAGGGGAAAAAAGTCAAAATCCTCGATATTGCCGGAGGGCCTGCCCGCTATCTGATCGAACTCGCAGAAGAATACCACGACATCGAAGTACTGGTACGCGATTATCAGGAGCAAAACGTTGAGCAGGGGCGTGCGTTGGCAAAGGAGCGGGGACTTACCAATATCCGCTACGAGCAAGCCGATGCGTTTAACAAAGACAATTACGACCGAAGTCTCTATGAGCCGAACATCGTTATCGTCTCGGGGGTGTTCGAGCTGTTCGAGCACAACGATCTGATCCAAAACGCCATTGAGGGGATCACCTCGATGATCGCACCGAATGGGTTTTTGGTCTATACGGGTCAGCCGTGGCATCCGCAGTTGGAACAGATCGCCCATGTGCTAGGGAACCATCAGCAAACGCAATGGATTATGCGCCGCCGAAGCCAGTATGAACTCGATACTCTCTTTGGCTCGTACGGATTTGACAAAGAAGGGATGCGGATCGATGATTGGGGCATTTTCACCGTCTCATCGGCGCGACGCAGATAGCCATGTATCCGTTTGATCCTGCCCTAGACGCCTCTGCTACCCTCAAAGAGCGATTTGTATGGGTACTTTTTATGGGGGCGCTCTTTTTTATTCTCTACGGTGCGGCGAATCAGTACGCTTCGCTTAACTCCCACCCCTCGATTTTTATGGAGTGGGAGCGTCACATTCCGTTCGTTCCATCCTTTATCATCCCCTATATGTCCTCGGATGTGATGTTTTGTATCGCTTTTTTGCTCCCGCAGAGCCGTTTGGAGCTTCGTATCCTCGCGTTGCGGGTACTCTTTATCGTCACTTTATCAGTCCTCATCTTTACCGTTTTTCCGCTCCAATTCGGGTTTGAAAAACCCAAAAGCGAGGAGTACCAATGGCTTTTCGGACTTCTCAGTGCCGATTTGCCCTACAATCAGCTCCCCTCGTTGCACATCAGTTTTGCCATCGTGCTGTGGATGTCGATGCGTTCTCATTTGAAAAATGTTTTTCTAAAATACGCCGTTGCCCTGTGGCTTTGGCTCATCGCCCTCTCCACTCTGCTGGTGTATCAACACCATTTTATCGACCTCCCGACTGGGGCGTTAGTCGGAGGAGCGGCTGTTGCCATGATCCATCAAAACAGCAAAGTATTGAACCGATTTACCACTCCGCGCAGTCTCAAAGTGGGGCTTTATTATTTGGGTGCGGCAGTTTTGTTTCTCGTCGCTGCGTTCGCGTACCACTCCCTCCTCGCACTGTGGCTGTTTCTCTCGATGGCATCGGTGGCTATCGTCTATGCGTTTGGACTCAATCATCTCATCGCAGGGGAAAGCTCAAAAGCTTCATTATGGCAGTGGATCGTATTCGCCCCTTATTTTATCGGTACGAACCTCTCATGGCGATGGTACAAACAAAAATTGCCGCTCATGAGCCACGTGGAAGAGAATGTCTATTTTGGACGTCACCCCTCACAGAGCGAATACGACATTATCCGATCCCTTGGGATCAGCCACACGATCAATCTGGCATTGGAGCATCAAATCAACCGCTCCGCACTGGAACAGACGAGAATACCGTTTTTGGATTTGACGATCCCCTCTCCTGAGGTACTGCACCGCGTCGTTATGATGATCGAAGATAAAAAAGAGAACGGTGTGTATGTCCATTGCGCGCTAGGGCTCTCTCGGAGTGTTATGGCGATCAGTGCATGGATGCTGTACCGAGGGTACACAATGGAGCAGATCGAGGAGCGTCTCAATACAATCCGACCTGCCTATGTCAAATCCAAATACATCTACGTGGCACTCAATCTGTATCAGTTGCATTTAAATGAGCTTCCCGTGAGTGATTCAGAATGATGTTAGCTCAGATTTACTATCATATCTATATGTTTAAGTTTTTAGGATTATAACTATGAAAACCAATTACACCGACGTCCTACCACCCGAGTGGAAACCGATGTCCGATATTTTTACCGCGTTAGGAGATGAACACCGTCAGCGTATGTTGATGCTTTTTGAGCCAAACGAGCACCTCACGGCGGGACAGATTGCCAATGCCTCGACACTGGCGCGCACCACCGTCTCTCATCATCTCAAAATCCTCCGTCAAGCCGAAGTGCTCTTGAGCGAGAAAAAGGGGAAAGAGGTGTGGTTTTGGATTAACAAGCCGTTGCTTGAAAAGACGTTCGGAAATGTGCTCAACTATTTACAAGGAAACGCTCAATGATTAAAGCAATTTTACATGTGATCGTCCGTCTTTTATTTCGGATAAAAGTGGTCGGAGAGTTTCAACGCGAAGAAAACCACACGATTATCATCGCCAACCATCAATCGTTTTTAGACGGGCTAATTTTGGGATTGGTGCTACCGATCAAACCGGTCTTTGTGGTTAATACCGAAATCGCCAAACGCCCGCTGGTAAGAGCATTTTTATCGCTGAGCGAATACCTCGCCATCGATCCCTCCAATCCGATGGCGATCAAGCAGATCATCCGTTTGGTCGAGAGCGGTCGCCCTGTCGTCATTTTCCCTGAGGGGCGGATTACGACAACGGGAAGTTTGATGAAGATTTATGAGGGGTCGGCGTTTGTCACCGTGAAAACCGAAGCGACAATCCATCCCGTGATTATCGAGGGGGCGACGTTCAGTACCCTCTCACGGATGCATACGGAACACCCAAAACGGTGGTTTCCGCAAATCACCCTCACCTATTGCACTCCGACCCGTCTGCGTATCTCTGAGGGGGGAAGTGCTCATGAGAGACGTACTAAATCGGGCGAAGCGATGCGGACACTGTTGCAACAGTGTATCTTCGAATCGCGAACCCCAAATACCCTTTTCGGAGCATTCGTCGATGCGGCGGAAGATTA
Source organism: Sulfuricurvum sp. RIFOXYD12_FULL_44_77 (assembly GCF_001830725.1). Classification (NCBI taxonomy): domain Bacteria; kingdom Pseudomonadati; phylum Campylobacterota; class Epsilonproteobacteria; order Campylobacterales; family Sulfurimonadaceae; genus Sulfuricurvum; species Sulfuricurvum sp. RIFOXYD12_FULL_44_77. The sequence goes on along the minus strand of NZ_MIBU01000147.1, from coordinate 4,154 downwards.
CGGTTATTCGCACCGCATCGCCGAAGATACCAAACAAATCGAATACACCTACCGACAAGTACTAACGATGGCGTTGGGATTGGGAAGACTCCTCTCCCCTCATACCGCTGCCAAAGAAGCGGTTGGTGTACTGATGCCCACAGCGGTTCCGACATTGGGGCTTATTCTCGGACTCAATGCGTTTGGGAGAACCCCCGCGATGCTCAACTTTACCGCAGGAAGCGATGGACTCCAAAGTGCCTGCACCGCTGCACAGATCAACACAATCATCACCTCCCGTGCTTTTGTAGAACAGGGGAAACTCGAACCCAAACTAGAGGGGTTGCACGGTGTAACGATCCTCTATCTCGAAGAGCTCCGTCCTCAAATGCGTCTCATCGACAAACTCTGGCTGATGGGATTCGCACGATGGTTCCCGCGTGTCGTGATGCACAAAGTAGCTCCTGAAGATACGGCGGTGATCCTCTTTACCTCAGGTTCTGAGGGGAAACCCAAAGGGGTTGTCCTCTCGCACGATGCAATTTTGGCAAATATCGCTCAACTGCGTTCCATCGTCGATTTCTCGACGGAAGACAAAATGCTCAACGCACTGCCGATTTTCCACTCCTTCGGTTTGACGGCGGGGACATTGTTGCCGATTATGGGAGGGATTCCCCTCTTTTTATACCCCTCTCCTCTGCATTACCGCGTTATCCCTGAGATCGCATATGACCGATCATGCACGATCCTTTTTGGAACCAGCACCTTTTTGAACCATTATGCCGCTCATGCTCATCCGTACGATTTTTACCGCCTCCGTTACGTGGTGGCAGGGGCTGAAAAGCTCTCAGAGAGTGTCAAAGAGCTGTGGTTTGAAAAATTCGGAATACGGATTTTTGAAGGGTACGGAGCGACTGAGACGGCTCCCGTTATCGCCGTCAATACCCCGATGGCGTACCGAAGCGGCACCGTAGGACAGATTTTGCCGGGGATTGAGGCAAAACTCATTAGTGTTCCGGGGATCGATGAGGGGGGAATCTTGCACGTCAAAGGGCCGAACGTTATGAGCGGCTATCTACGCGCCGAACGCCCCGGATTTTTGGAAAAACCAACCTCCGAAGCGGGAGAGGGGTGGTACGATACGGGAGACATCGTCACGATCGATCATGAGGGGTTTGTCCGCATCGCGGGACGGGTAAAACGGTTTGCCAAGATCGCGGGGGAGATGATCTCCCTCGAATCGGTCGAGAAACTCGCCCTCACCGCTTCACCGAGCCATTTTCATGCGACATCGTCTCAAAGTGATGAGTCCAGAGGGGAGGCACTTGTCCTCTTTACGACCGACAGAGAGCTTAAACGCGATACCCTCCAACAAGCCGCACGCGAACGAGGATACCCTGAAATCGCCGTTCCTCGCAAAATCGTTTATGTCGATGCCATCCCTGTTTTGGGTACAGGCAAAACCGACTATGTCACCCTCAAATCAATGGCGGCAGATGCATGAGCAGTCCGATCTACCTCCTCAAAACCCGCCGTTTTGCCCCCCTCTTTGGAACTCAGTTTTTAGGGGCATTTAACGACAACCTTTTTAAAAATACCCTTGCGGTGATCCTCACCTTCCAGGCTGCAGAGTGGACATCGATTTCGTCCGCGCTTCTCGCTCCTCTGATCGGGGCAATATTTATCCTCCCCTTTTTCCTTTTTTCGGGATTGGCGGGGGAGTTGGCCGATAAATTCGATAAAGCACGACTATCTCGTATCGTCAAAGTGTGGGAGATCTTTTTGATGGTGATCGCCACGGTGGGATTTGCGACCCATTCGTTTACGACACTCCTCATCGTCGTATTCGGTATGGGGATGCACTCGACACTGTTTGGTCCCATCAAATACTCGATCATCCCTCAACATATGGGGGAAAATGAGCTGATCAGCGCCAACGCTCTCGTCGAATCAGGGACATTTGCCGCGATCTTGCTAGGGACATTAATGGGGGGGATAGTATCGGGAATCCCCAACGGCGGAGTGATCGCCGGAATAGCCGCTATTGGGGTCGCGCTTATTGGGTACGCTTTTAGCCGCTATATCCCCTCTGCCCCGTCCCTCTCGCCGCAGATGCCGTTTTCATTGAATCTTTTTACTCAAACATTCAATACCCTTCGTTTAGCCTACCAAAACCGAATCGTATTTCTCGCTATCCTCGCCATCTCATGGTTTTGGCTCTATGGGGCGCTACTCCTCTCTCAGTTTCCTTCGTTCGTTCAAACGGTATTGATGGGGGATGAAACAACGGTGACAATCCTATTGAGCCTTTTTACCGTCGGGATCGGGATAGGTTCCATCCTTTGTGAACGGCTTAGTCATCACTCCATTCGTCCCTCTCTTGTCGTTGTCGGAGCGATCGGGATGGGGCTATCGGGGATCGATTTTGCCCTCACCGCACAACATTTCACTGCTGCGGGAGAGATTTACGCCAACCCGCAATTTTTCCATATCCTCTTTGATTTAACGCTCATCGGGGTATTCGGCGGACTTTACAGCGTTCCCCTTTATGCCCTGATGCAAGGACGAAGCGAAGCACACTCACGCTCCCGCATCATCGCCGCCAACAATATCCTTAATGCCCTTTTTATGGTCGCAGGAGCCATTGTGACAATGGTACTTTTTGAAAGTGGATGGGATATCCCCGATATTTTTCTCCTCATTGCCGTGGCTACCTTGCTCGTCGCTGGAATCATTGCACGTATAATCCACACAAAGGCAAAAAATGAATTATAGAATCCTCATAATCTCACTGACCCTAGCCGCGTTTACCCTCCTGTCCGCCGAATCGGATTTGACGCAATTGGTCAACACGGCACGCCATAACGATGCCGTAGCGGTCGAGAACCTGATCCAGCGATCTTTGCTACTTCGACAAAAAATCCCCACTTTTGTAGAGGCGGCTGATAAAGCAACAAAAGCGCACAGCGGTGCTATCCCCTCAGCCCTCTCGGTCACCATTGCCTCTTCTATCGGAGAAGCCGATGCAATTCGCACCACCCTATTCCCTTACGCATTGCGCTATCGCAATACCCTCTATCGCACTGATGAATCGCTGGATGATCGTGACCGTATCGAATCAATCCTAATCTCGATGGCTGCCGCACTCACTCTTTATGACAATGCCCATTTTATGGAGGAGCAGTTTGCATCGAAAAGCGCTCTACGAGAAAAACTCAACGAAGCCTATCCTGAATACGGCGTAGAGGGGAATTTTTACAAAGATTCGCTGATGCGTTCCTCTACGCTCACCTATCGCTCTACGATGCTCGATGCAATCCGATTTTTTGAAGAGAACCGCCAAAGTATCGCCTATCATATTGCCCAAGCCGATCCGAGTATCCGATCTTTATATGAGTACATTGACCATTCCCCGATGCGATCTAAACTCGGAGGAGATAACGCCTTTACCCAAATCTCCGATCAGGTCGGTTCACTCCTATCCAGAGCGATCAAACTGCCGTTTTCGACAGTCGAGAAACTCAAATTTAATCTCTCGAAAGGGGTGGGGAACACGATGGGGATGGTGCGATGGCGCAATGGTAAACTGCGTAACGATCGAGAGTTTCTCTCGCAATTTTCAGAGCATCTGAAACCCGGTGATATCCTCCTCGAAAAAACCCCGTTTGCCCTCACCGATAAAACGATTCCGGGGCATTTCGGTCATGCGGCGATTTATATAGGTACTTTTGAGCAGTTACGCGATATGGGTGCACTCGATACCCCGTTCGTCCGTAAACATATCGATCAGATTCGTGAGGGGAAAGTGATTCTCGAAGCGTTACGCGAGGGGGTAGTCCTCAACAGTGTGGAGCATTTTATGAACATCGACGATGTGGCCATCTTACGCCCGAGTCGACTTCAGAGCGACGCAATGCGCACATCACTCGATTTGGCTATGAGCCATTTCGGGAAAAAATACGATTTCGATTTCAATGTCAACACCACCGAGACGATCGTCTGTTCCGAACTCGTCTACGCCGCCTATCCGCAGATCGATTTTATGACCAAAAAAGTCCTCTCCAGTTTTACCATCTCACCCGATGATATTGCAATACTCGCTTCAGGAGATAACAATGCCCCGTTAGAACTGACATTTTTTGCGCATGATGGGAAAAAAGTATATGCAAAAGGGG
>NZ_MIBU01000146.1:0-6025 GCF_001830725.1 Sulfuricurvum sp. RIFOXYD12_FULL_44_77 | reverse complement strand
TCACTAGGATCAATCCCGACAATCCGATCAACAACCAATCCCGCTTTATCGGCACGGCGTTTCCAATACCCCATCATATCGCCCGTTCCGCATGCGACATCTACGATGGAATCAATCGTTTTCGAGGGGCAGTAACCAAACGCCAAATCGCATGCCTTGCGACGCCAAAAGGTATCGATACCCATACTGAGGACTCGATTAGCACGATCATAGGTCGGAGCTATATCGTTGAACATCGATACGATTTTCTCTTGTTTGGTCATAAATAGTCCTATTTTTTCTTCATCCAAAGGATAATATTGTCAGTGATTTTAGCGCTAAGAACCTCAAAATCCTCTTGAATGACACCAAGAGTTTGTGATCCGCCCCCAATTTTGGGTGCAATGTAACTGAGATACCAATTTATGACCTTAGACGAAGCTTCCATCATCCCCGCGCCCCCCTCAATCATCACCAATCGGTACCCGTTTATTTTTTCCAGCGACGATTCAACAAATACATTCCGATTCGGTACACTAAAAAGGGGAATCGTGCGGTCAAAATCATTGTGATGCGAATAAATCAGTACATCAGGTGCCCTCCCCTCGACCAGTCGTGCATCGAGCGTCGGACGATCATGCCGTACCGTATTACCGCCGATAACAATCAAGTCACACCGATCGCGCAGAGTATGCATATGCTCACGTGAGCTTTTTGAACTGATCGTCCCCTTATCAATCGTCCCATCAAGTCGCTGCGCCCATTTAAAAAAAACAAAAGGGTTCTCTTGCCATTTCAAAAACGGCTCTAACAGTTCACTTCCCTCTTTTTCCATAACACCAAAAAAACATTCAACACCTGCGTCACCCAAAAGTGTGGCACCGCCTGATGCGATAGGGTTGGGATCTTTACAGGCTACAAAAAGCTCTTTAACTCCCAAATCACGAATCAATAGTGCGCAGGATGGGGTTTTACCGCTGTGGGAACACGGTTCGAGTGTTACTGCCATTGAAACAGAGCTAAAAATACCGTTATGGTGGGTACGAAGATACGCATGGATATGGTGAGAGTCGTCGGAGTCTGCAATGGTAGTATCGCCAGATAGGAGAACATAAGCATCACGAAGTGCATACACTTCGGCATGAGGACCGCCTGCGCGTTTGTGGGCACCGACAGAGAAGATAGTACCTTCTTGGGAAAAACAAACGGCACCGACGGCTGGGTTAGGAAATGTAAGGAGTTGATAATCCCACGCTGCAGCCAGCGCGAGTGTCATAGCATGATGTGCTGCAGAGGGTTTCATTACCACTCGAAGTAGGTTTTTGCCTTGCTGATCGAGCGAAAAGGGATCCGTTTTTCACCCTCTTCTTTGGTGTTAAGGATGATCTCTTCGTTTTCAACGCCGATCATTTCACCCTCATATTTCTCTTTCGTGATGGTACTCAAAGCAACTTTTTCCCCTACTGATTGAACAAAGTGCTCTAGTGTTTTGAGACGACGCTCAATACCGGGTGAGCTTACTTCGAGACGATACTCACCGCTTACCGGAGAGGTAACGTCTAATAATGGATTGATAAGATGGGTAAGTTCAGCACATTGGTTGAGCGTTACACCGCCCGGTGCCGTAACACTAACACGAAAAATGGTGTTCTCATTTTCGTTAAGTACGGCGGTATCATAGAGAGACAAGCCGATGGATTCAACCATTTTTTTGATGTCAGATTCAAGACTCATCTTTTTTCTCCTTGGCGATTTGGGCGAATAACGCCTCAATATTTTGGCTTCGTTTGAGGGTATCATCAAACACGAAGGTCATACGGGGACTGCGAAACCAGCCTTGATCTTTCATACAATGCTCTTCGATAATCGGACGGGCTTTTTCGAGCAGTTTTAAAAAGACGGCTTGTTCTTGAGGAGTGTAGTGGTGCGGATCAAGATAGACTTTTGCATCGCTTCGCCCGCGTGAACAATGGACATCGATAACATCCACTTCACGCACACGCGCATCGGAGAGTTGTGAAATCGCCTCGGGAATCAACTCTTTGAGAATCGATTCCGTTCGCTTGATTTTTATTTGTGCCGGAGTCACAGGGATACTTTAGTCTCGATTTTTTTGAAGGTTTCGATAACGTCACCCACTTTGACATCGGTGTAGCCGTTGAGGACAACACCACAATCCATCCCTTTACCAACCTCTTTGACATCGTCTTTGAAACGTCGGAGGGATGTAAGATCACCCTCATGGATAACGACACCCTCACGGATAACGCGAACCATTCCGCCGCGTACGAGTTTACCGTCAACGACCACACATCCTGCGATAGTTCCTGCACCGCGCGGCATAGGGAACGTATCACGAACTTCGGCTTGTCCGGTATTCTCTTCACGGAATTGCGGTGCCATCATACCGCCGAGCAACAATTTAACATCGTCGATCAACTGATAAATAATAGAGTAGGTTTTGATCTCTACACCCATTTGTTTAGCCATAGCGTTAACATTACCCGTAGGACGAACGTTGAATCCGAGTAGGGCACAGTTTTCACTGTTGTTGACCAATGCAATGTCATTTTCAGTGATTCCGCCGACACCGCTGGAGATCACTTCAACTTTGACCTCTTCATTGCGCAACTCTGCAAGAGCCGATTTAATCGCTTCGAGAGATCCGTGAACATCGGTTTTAAGAACCACTTTAAGGGCTTTAATACGACCCTCAGCGATCAACGAGGTCAAATCATCAAACGATGCTTTGGTACTCAATGATAGTTCACGGTGACGATCGTACTCAGCACGTTTTTGTGCTACTTCACGCGCTTCACGATCACTCTCCATCACCATCATTACTTCACCCGATGGCGGAACATCGCTCAATCCTACAACAACGGCGGTTTGACTCGGTCCGATATGTTGAAGCTGTGCTTTACGATCACTGATCAATGCACGAACACGTCCATAAGCACCACCACACACGATGTTATCACCGACGCGCAGGGTTCCGTTTTGAACGATAACGGTAGCAACCGGTCCACGCCCTTTTTCCAGCGTAGACTCAACAACGACCGCTTTTGCCATAACATCAGGATTTGCTTTGAGTTCCATCACTTCCGATTGGAGCAAGATCGCTTCCAAAAGCTCATCGATTCCCGTCATAGCTTTTGCTGATACGCCGACGAACTCGACATCTCCGCCCCACTCAGTAGGGTTAAGTCCGAGTTCTGCCATTTGTGCTTTAACCATATCGGGATTTGCACCCGGTTTGTCCATTTTGTTCACCGCAACGATAACCGGTACTTTTGCATCTTTGGCATGTTGAACCGATTCGCGAGTTTGAGGTTTAACCCCATCGTCTGCCGCAACAACAATAACGATAATATCGGTAAGCTGTGCACCGCGTGAACGCATTGCACTAAACGCTTCATGCCCCGGAGTATCGAGGAACGTAATCAATTTACCTTTTTGTTCTACCGAGTAGGCACCGATGTGCTGAGTAATTCCACCCGCTTCGCCGTTTGCCACTTTAGCATTACGGATCGCATCAAGAAGAGAGGTTTTACCATGGTCAACGTGACCCATGATAGTGATAACCGGAGGTCGCTCAACGGCCCCCTCGCTGTCTTCGTGCTCTTCATCGTATGCAGTCTCAAGATTAAAGGCATCTTTTGGATCGATAGTGGTTACTTCAACACCGAACTCACTCGCCAAGATTTCGATTTCGTCTTTACCGAGGAAGTCATTTTTAGTCACCATCATTCCGAGGTCAAAAAGGACTTTGATAACCGCAGAGATACTCTGACCTACTTTTTCGGCGAATTCGTAAACACGAACGTCTTCAGCGATTTCAACGTGAGTAATAACTTCGTCTTCTTTTGCATCTTTCGTATAGCGCTTACGTGCTTCACGAGAAACTTGACGCGGTTTACCACGGTTAGCACCCTGTTTTTTACCCGCGTTACGACCGATCGGTTTTTTCTCTTTCGGTTTTTGCTCTTCTTCCGGCGGTAAATTAGCACCCAAATCGTTGAAATCCATCAATACGACTTGATCTTGTTCATAGTCCATAGAGACATCGGAGATGCCGCCACCGAAAATATCAAGGCGAACCCCTTGATCTTTTTTCTGTACCGGAGAACTGCTATTTTGTGTTTTTTTCGCTCGTTTCGCTTCTAATTCACGTTGAGCCTGCTCACTGAGTTTTCCGTAACTAGAAACGTGGCTACTTTCATGACGAACCGGAGCAACAAACTCTTCTTCTTGAGGACGCTTTTTCTTAACGATTTTCAAACCTGTACGCTTAGGAACTTCTTGCTCGACTAATACTTCTTCCGAACTCTCTTCTTTTACCTCTGCAACCGGTGCAACACTCGGAGCACTCTCTACTACGGCAGCAGCGGTGACAACCGATACTTCTTCGGAAGGGGTTATTTTTGGAGCAGGCTTAGACGCTGCGGCTTCCGTAGATGCGCCGCTCATGATATAGTTCATGATTTGCTCAGCTTCTTCGATCGAAACCGAACTCGAGGCAGTTTTCACATTAAGCCCCATTGCAGCTGCTTTGTCTACTACCTCTTTTGAATTGATACCAAGCTCTTTGGCAATTTCATGAACTCTAACTTTATCCATCATTAACGATGATCTCCTTTAACCGATTCATCAGCTCTACGCTAGCGCCGCTTTTACATTGACGGGACAGCTGTCCCGGAGTTTTCTTATGATCGGTACAAGACCTGCACATATAAAAACTTCTCCCCACATTCGTGTAAGGTTCTAAGACCCCGTTACGACATTGAAGGCGTAAAAGTGCTACTTGAGCAAAGCGCTCACGACATACCACGCACATGCGGATAGGCTGATGTAACTTTTGCGCCATTATATCCAATACTTTCTTAGTTATCGTTCGACAACTAAACCGTCATTATCGAAGCCTAAAATTTTGACCTCGAAATCGGTGAACTCCGACTTAAATTTATCGGCCAACATTTGGGCATCCTGGTCATAGACCATATTGAAAAAAGTCGATCCGCTCCCCGATAGCGTGGACATCAATGCCCCGTTATCGTACGCCATTTTTTGAACGGCAAAAAGCTCAGGAAGCATCTTCATCCGTACTTTTTGATGGAACCGATCTTGGGTAGCGAGACGAAGCATCTCCCAATCTTCATTAAAAAATGCCCCCACCGTCACCGCCGTATGAGAGAGGTTGAAGACGGCATTTTCTTTGCTGTACGATTTAGGAAGTGTCGTACGAGATTTAGCGGTTGAGATCGGCTTGTTCGGGATAACAACGACCGCTTTGAGATAATCGGGGAGATGTTTTTGCTGTGAAAAAACCTTTTGCTTCTCTACCATCGCCGCATTAAATCCCCCCATGACAGCAGGAGTAATGTTATCGGGATGGCTTTCATACACAAGCGCATGATTGAGAATACGACGTTTGGACACTTTTACCCCTGCTGCTTCGTGGGCGCAGCTGATAGCGCTGACGATAACGGCAGAAGAACTCCCAAGACCGCGCGACATCGGAATCTGATTGTAAAACGTAAATTTGAAATTTTGTCGTTTTTGGGTCAGTCTGCGATAATGTTCATTGAAAATAGAGACGAAAAGATTGTTCCCTTTGAGGCGCGGGTTGTTCTCCCCTTCCCCTTTGATAGAGACGGCAAAAAAACGTGACGGCACCAATTCGACTTGATTACGCAAATCGACGGCAAGTCCTAATGAATCAAATCCGGGCCCTAAATTAGCACTCGTTGCGGGTACACTGACGAACAAATAATTTCCTTATCCTACGGCATCAATCCCATAATAAGGGAGATTGTCCGAATTAAATTTTTCTAATTCTATGGTTTTAGGAAGTTCAAAACCGATAATCTCAGGCGAGGTCAGCGGTTCTAACTCAATAGTTGTCCTATTTTTAACAAAATAGAGCTTTCCAACTGCTTTGATGGGGCTATTTTGGTTAAAAAAGAAGGCATCCGTTGCCAAAAGGGGGATTTTTCGTGCAATACTGAGTGTTTTTAGAAAAATATAGGTGACCTTGATCCCCATA
>NZ_MIBU01000145.1:0-6054 GCF_001830725.1 Sulfuricurvum sp. RIFOXYD12_FULL_44_77 | reverse complement strand
CCCCCATACTTTTGGCCAACAGTGCAACACGCCAGCAAAGCCTCCGAGTCCTGCTCCCCATCAGTTTAGGACGTATCAGCGGCTATATAGCCCTCTCTCTTATTGCTTACTATAGTGCAACGATGATAAAATCTCTCATCAGCGATACCACCCTAATGGGGTATATGCTGGGGAGTGTCACCCTCATTCTCGCAGGGCGATTATGGTTCTCCCTTAGGACTTCATCCTCCTGCTGTAGCACCTCTACGCAGACACCCCAAGAAGCAATACCCCTTTTTATGACCGGCGTTTTCTTGTCGATGTCACTCTGTGCTCCCGTTATCACGATGATGACCCTCAGCGCAACCACCCCCTCTTTGCTCTGGGCAATCGCTTATGGCTTTACCTTCGGGTTAGGAGCAACACTCCTATGGTTCCTCTTTTTTTCAGTAGTTCTCACGGCCATACTCAAAGAGAGTCTCATTCACCTCTCTCGCTACCGAGCAGTGCTCCAACACACCGCACCGATCCTCCTTGCAGGGGTCGCAATTGCAATCTTTAACGGATGGATACACCTATGATGACAACCGCACGTAAATCTTTTCTCCTCTCCCTTACCTTTCATGCCCTCATGGGTTCTTTGGCTTTTTGGGTACTAACCCAACTCACTACCCCCCCTAAACTTGTGAAAATCCCTATGCATCACGTGACGCTGATCTCTCTCTCAAAACCCTCTCTAAAACCCCAACCGGTTCAAGCGCCTCTTATCGAGAAAATAAAACCTCTTGTGAAAGAGCCGCAAAAGCCGTTACTACAAAAACAGAGCGTTGCAAAAGAACCTATAGCCATCACAGCCCCGATTCAGCCCCCTGCACTATCGCAAGTAACACCGACTACACCTCCTGTACAAACCTTTGTTGCACCCGCACCGCCACCGGTAAAAGTATCGCCTAAACCCGATCTAACGGCTGCAAAAAGATCATTTTTTGCCTCTTTGCGTACCACGATACAGAACCATTTACGCTATCCGACCGCGGCACGACGCAGAGGGATGGAAGGGGAAATCGATGTGCGATTCACAATGGCGAATGATGGAACGATTAATACCATTTCGGTTCAGCGGGGAGAGGCTATTTTCCATAATGCGGTCAAAACCGCCGTTTCCTCAGCTTCAGGTATCGATGTACCGAAGAACCTCGTAGATTCTTTGCCGATGGAGATTGAACTGACATTAGAGTTTAAGCTCAACAGCTAAGGAATAAGCTCAGCTTAGCCCTATTTGTGGTAGGATTAAGTTTATTTAATTCGTCGCACTATGAGGATTGTTCGTGTCCCTAAAATCACCCTTTTCTTCTTTACTCCTCCTTTTCATCTCTACGTGTACGCACGCTTACGAGTTGGGTCGCGGAGCACAAATAAACGATCATATCAATGTGGGAGGATACTTTTCGAGCGAGTTCGAAGCAGGCCGAAGCGATGAGACCTTTACCCTTGATGACGTAGCCGTTATGGCCTATGGGGACATTAACCCTATGATTTCGTATTTGGCGGAGTTTGAAGCGGTCGGGTTTTACCACAAAAACTTCAGCGACGGGAGCGACGGAGGAAGCCAAAAGTTCCATGCTGAACGGCTTTACGGCGATCTGTGGATGTCGGATGATTTTAATATCCGTTTCGGAAAACAAATCACCCCCATCGGGTATTGGAATATGGAGCCGATTAACGTATTACGCGATACCACCTCCAATCCCCTTTACAGCATGCTCCTTTTTCCGAAATTTCTCACCGGTATCGATATCAACGGGTATGTACCGAGTACTGAGGGGTTGCGTTATCACCTTTTCGCCCAAAAAAATCATGATTTGGATGAAGAGTACATCAATATTCCCAACACCCATTTTTACGGTTTTGCCGTTGAAAAAGAGTTTTCTATGGAGTGGAACGGAGGCGGAAGCGTAGGGGAGTATATTACTAAAACCAACCAGAGGACACGTTTTCTTCAAGCGAACGTCAAATATGATGATAGCGAGTGGCAATTCGTCAGTGAAGCGCTGCTTGCCAAAAGTGACTACAATAGCAGAGAAGACGATTATACCCTCTCAGGCTATGTGCAGGCAATGTATCATTATATGCCCGAGCACGCTGTAGTCGGAAGAGTTGAGCATTATAACGACCATTTCTCGGACTATAAAGACACCATCTTCACGTTGGGCTACAGCTATCGACCCCTCTACCCTATCTCTTTAAAGGGGGAATACCAATGGCATTCTCAGAATGAGGAGAATCGGGCACTCTTCTCTTTTTCGGTGCTCTTCTGATGAAAACGATTACTCTGCTCCTTATCGCTGCTTCAACCCTCTTTGGAGCACAATACAGTGTGATTATCTCGAAAAAAGCCGAGGTGGGGACATTATCAACTCAGCAGATTCGGGATATTTTTTTACAAAAACGGCACTCTTTAGGAAATCAGAAAATCATCCCCCTCAATTTAGTCGGTCAAGAGGCTTCTCGAATCGCTTTTGAGAGTGACGTTTTAGGTATGGGGAGAGATCGGTTAAATGCCTACTGGGTCAAACAACATTTCCAAGGGATCACCCCTCCGATCACCCAGCCCTCCCATGAATCGATCAAAGCGTTTGTCCAAAACGTGGAAGGGGCTATCGGCTATATCCCCTCTTCCATGGCCGATGGCAGCGTAAAGGTTATCTATGAGTTTTAAACTCAAAACTATTCTTCTCTTTTTGGGGGTCAGCCTTATCCCCTATGCGTTGAGTATGATTTTGCTAGGCAACTCGTTTCGTCAAGAACAATACAATGCCGTTACGCAAGAGATGAATACCCAGCTAAGCCTTACGGTAGAGCGGATCGATCAGCATCTGCAAACCCTCCAAAACGATATGGCATTTATTGCCAAATCGGAAGTTATGAACGATCTCTATACCCAAGATTTGGATCGTCGTATCAGTACGATGCTTCTCTCCAAGAAAAATGATATGAAGATGAGCGGTGATTTTTATGTCATAGATGTGAACCGTAAAATTATCGCTTCCAGTGACTTTAGCGCTATTTCCAAAATCAAATCCATTCAACCTTTTTTTGCAATCCCTATTCACTCAACCTTCACCCAAGAAAAAATTGCTGAGCTCATCGTCACCTATCCGCTCGAAAACTTCCAACCGTTTTTTTCCAACTCTCCACAGCGCCATTATTATCTCAAACACCATGATGGAACCATTGCACTTCGACCCAATGTTTTTGAAGAATCGCTCCAAGTCTCCCATCCTCTCAAACATCAGCCGGAGCTAACCATTGTTTTGGAAGAAGAAAAAGGGTTTGCCTATCGCTTGCTTTACAAATACGAACAATGGTTTATTGCTCTGCTGATTACGGGTGCCATTTTCATAGCCGCCGCTGCCTATTATATTGCTACAGGGCTTATCCGCCCCGTTATTGCCCTCTCCGATACGGCCAAAAAAATCACCCGTACCCAAGATTATACACAGCAGGTTTCTGTTGATCGGGATGATGAGATCGGGCAGCTTTCCGATGCTTTCAATACGATGATCGGGGGGATGGATAAAGCGTTAGATGAAATCACCACTCTCAACCGTGAAATCGAAGACACACAGCGGGAAGTCGTTTTTACAATGGGTTCCATCGGGGAGAGCCGTTCCAAAGAGACGGGAAATCACGTCAAAAGAGTGGCGGAATATTCCAAACTTCTTGCTCTGTATTACGGCCTTAATGAAGAAGATGCCGAAATGCTCAGACAAGCTTCTCCTATGCATGATATCGGCAAAGTAGCTATTCCGGATGCCGTTTTAAACAAACCGGGGCGTTTTGACGAGGAGGAACGGCGCATTATGGATACCCATGCCGAACTAGGATATGAGATGCTCCAACACTCCAACCGACCGCTTCTTAAAATGGCAGCTACGGTGGCGTATGAACATCATGAAAAGTACAATGGAAGCGGCTATCCAAGAGGCTTGAGCGGTGAAGAGATCCATATCTACGGCCGTATTACGGCATTGGCCGATGTTTTTGATGCACTAGGGAGTGATCGCGTCTACAAAAAAGCGTGGGATGATGAGAAAATCTTTTCCCTCTTCAGGGAAGAGCGCGGTGAACATTTCGATCCCAAACTGATCGATATCTTTTTTGAGCGTTTGGATGAATTTCTCGCGATTCGTGAGACCTTTAAAGATACTCACGAATCTTAAAAAAATCTACTTTCCGTTGATCATCCGCGATACCAAACCGCTTTGATCACTCTTTTCCGCAAGGACAACTCCGATAATATGAATCGCGATAAAAGCAAAAATCGCCCATCCTAAAACCATATGGAGTGTCTCAACATTCTCTTTTGCCTCACCGGTAATCTTGTAATAGAGCGCCAAACCGCTAAGGGACATAGTTGCCATCAAAACATATACCGCTCGATACAGGAGATACACCTTTTGCATAGCAGGATTATCGTCAAATCCGAACCCGTTTTTGACCACCATCGCCAATCGCCAGAGCAATAAAACCGCAACCGCAATCCCCAAATAGATGTGCCAATCCCACATCGGTGAGCGGACTGCTTTACCGATTATTACTGCCTGATCATCGGTAATTATGGTCCCCAACTCCGCCATTTTTGTTTGAACGATTGAACCGATATTAGCCTTATGCATAACACTTTCTCGTAGCACGACCGTAATAAATAACCCAAATAGAGCGATGGCGTTCAGCCAATGCCACACTCTAAATGATGATGAAAAATTTCGCATAGAAACTCCTTGTATTTCAATACACCTATCTTACACTAAAATAATATATCGTGTGTTAACTCTGTATCAACACCCTAAAAAAGATCAACTATACCCCAAAACGCTAAGACTCACTATGGTATAATCGCGTCATTATTTAGCCGTTAAAAGGTAATTCTTATGCGCCAAACCATTACTGAAAAGATATTCTCCGAGCACGTCGGACGTACTGTTTATGCGGGTGAAATTGTCCGCTCACCTATCGATATGGTTATCGGTAACGACATTACGACCCCTATTTCGATCAAAGCATTCGAAGACTCGGGTGCGACTAAACTTGCGAATCCTGAGGGGTTCTCAATCGTCCTCGATCACTTCATCCCCGCCAAAGATATCGCTTCAGCCAACCAAGCCCGTATCAGCCGCGATTTCGCTAAAAAATATCAGATGAAACACTTTTTTGATGAAAAAGATATGGGAATCGAACACGCATTGCTTCCTGAAAAAGGGCTTGTCGTACCGGGCGATGTCATCATCGGTGCCGATTCGCACACCTGTACTCACGGTGCATTAGGGGCTTTTTCTACGGGAATGGGTTCTACCGATTTGGCATTTGCCATGATCACAGGGGGAAACTGGTTCAAAGTTCCGGAATCGATCAAAGTGGTATTGAGCGGTAAACCGGGCAAATATACTACGGGTAAAGATATTATTTTAGAGATTATCCGCATGATCGGTGTGGACGGTGCGTTGTACCGTACCCTCGAATTTACGGGAAGCACGATCCCTTACCTCAGCATGGATGATCGCTTCAGTATGTGCAATATGGCAATCGAAGCGGGGGCAAAAAGCGGTATCGTTGCGTATGATGAAATCACGGCAGAATTCCTCGCCGACAAACCGCTTGCGCGTGAACCGAAAATCCATTATTCCGACGATGATGCAACCTATGTTCAAATCCTCGAAATCGATGTGGCCAATCTCGAACCGGTTATCGCCTATCCGTTCTTACCGTCCAACGGCCACAGCCTCACTCAAGCTGTCTCCGATAACATCAAAATCGATCAAGCCTTTATCGGAAGCTGTACAAACGGTCGCTTGTCTGACCTTAAAATTGCAGCAGAGATACTCAAAGGCAAACGCGTTCACCCCGACGTCCGTCTTATCGTCACTCCGGGGACACAGAGAATCGTCCGTGAAGCAACCAAAGCGGGATATATCGACATCATCATCGATGCGGGCGGTGTTGTCTCTAACCCAACATGCGGTGCCTGTTTGGGCGGATACATGGGGATTTTGGGAGACAACGAAGTAGCCGTTG